>JAFGAF010000248.1 GCA_016933815.1 Prolixibacteraceae bacterium | reverse complement strand
TTTAGATTTGGAATTTCGTCTGCTACCTACCTCCTAACAGGATATCAATAAATTCATAGTCGGGCAATAATGATTTTTGCTTCTCCCTATCGAAGAAATAAATACCAAAATCACCTTTGTATTCCCAGTTGCACCAAGCAATATTATTTTCTTCGAGCGCAGCAATAATGTCGGAGTAATATTGCAGCCTGTCGTTTCGGTCAACCGTGGGCAAACAGCCAAATTCGCCGCAATACAACTGTAAACCTTTCGATTGTGCATATTCTAATCCTTGTTTGAACGAATCGACAAAGCGTTGCTTGTTCCAATTTTGGCGGCCATCGGCTATGGCATTTACCAGCGCCGTATTTGTTGTATCAACATGTTCGAAGTATTCAGCATCGGTAATAACCTGCCCGGGGTATTGCACTTTTCCGGTAAAGTCACCGGCAGGTGTCCATTCAGCCTCGTAATGTGTAAATGCCAACGGACTGTAAGTATGAAAGCTTAATATGATCTTTTTATCGTTCTCGGGCAGCTCAAGAAATTGCAAATATTCAATAATTTGCCAGTTGTTCGGACCAACAACAATGAACCTGTTTGGCTCTTTTTCCCTAATTGTAGCAATTGCCCTGTTCAACAGCTTATTCCAGTCGGAATGTTCAGGGGCTACCACCTCGTTGAGCAATTCGTAGGCCACCATATTGGTCGGATATTTATTAAGTTTTTCGGATAACTGAACCCACAAATTGATGAAACTATCCTGAGCCCTTGTATCGTCCCACAAAGTATTACTACCCCCTTCGTTAACGGCATTAAAGTGATGCGAACGAATAACATGCAGGTCAACAATTGCTTTTAAGCCATACTTTTGGCACCAATCTAAACAATTCAATAAATAATTGAAAGCAATATCTATTTGATTTCCATCTTCATCCCACAATTCATGCTCATCGATGGGGATTCTCACATGATCGTATCCAATGCTATCGATAAAGCGAATGTCGTCTTCATCAATATATGTATATTTGGGTTCCCATCCAAAATCCTGCGAGAGCCAATGGCTAAGATTTACTCCACGCTGAATTGTAAAGCCGTCATTGTTTTCGGCATTGTCTGTTTTCGATTTGTTGCTATTACACGCAACCAGCAACAAGAAAATACTTCCCAGTAATACCATACCTATTTTAAAAAATGTTTGTTGATTTTTCATTGTTATTATTTTTATATTTATTGTTTATCGTCGTACTCAAACCACTCGAACACCGCTTTGCTGGTCGATGCTTGCCCATTGCTGCTGGCATAAAAGCCTACTACAGGGCCGGTAAAGTCGAGGCCGCTTTGGCTGGCATTAACTGTTGCTTCCTGCACGCTACCAATGGTTTTAAGCGAGTTCTTATCTTTCCCGAAATAAAATTGGTAATCGAGTCGGTTGGCTTTTAAGCCTAAAACCAGTGCCCCATCCCCTACTTTCTCTGTAGCCACTAATTCTTCATTTCCCTCTTTCACACGATAAAGCTTAACAACGGCATCGCCATTATTGCTGGTTTTCACCAATCTGAAATTGCGCATATTGTTGTACATGGCAATAAAGCCGGCTTCTTCGTTATCGGCGGCAGGGCTAAAATCAACATTTACATATGCATCGAAAGTGAATTCGGTAATGCGTTGTGCCAACAACGAAGGTTGTTCCAACTTGGTCATCATTTGCGGACGAACATCGAAGGTGATTTTTCCGTCGGCAATCGAGTACCATTTTTCGTAGGGAGTACGCAAGAAGATCCATTTCAGGGCCAGTTCATCGCTATCGAACTCATCACGAACAGGATAAGGCTCAACAGGTGTCCATGGCAGATTGGGGCGCTGATGTTCAAACTCCACTTTTCCAACACCACGGTTAAACACAGGCCAACCGTTTTCAAATTCGAGAGGTGCCAGATAGGTTTCCCTGCCCAACATGTTCATTCCGTCGCATTGGCGTATGGCCAGCATGCTTGCCCACCATTCGCCATTTTGTGTTTGTATAATATCGCAGTGCCCAACGGCCATAATGGGATAATCGGCACCCAAATGGCGGTGTGTTAGTACAGGGTTAATTTGCGAAGGAGTGTAAACACCGTTTACCTTATCGCTTTCGAAAACAGTAATGGCGTGGTTAATGCTGGTACCGCCTTCGGCTATCATTAACAAATATCGGCCCTCAATCTTATAAATGTGCGGCCCTTCGCCCCAAACAGCATTGGTTGCATGGCCAAAAGTTGCCTGAACAGGCTCACCTACCAACTTTTTATTTTCGAGATCGAACTGCTGGATAAAAACACCATTTTGGCCTTCCCAATCGCGGCGGCCCGAAATATTGTGCGCTCCAACATACCAACATGTTCCGTCATCGTCCCAAAAGAATTCCGGATCGATGCCGGGTGTATCGATCCATACAGGATCGCTCCATGGGCCTGCCGGATCGGTAGCTGTAACGTAAAAGTTGCCATTGCATTCAATGCAAGTGTTAATCATGTAAAAAACACCA
>JAFGAF010000023.1 GCA_016933815.1 Prolixibacteraceae bacterium | reverse complement strand
TCAGTAAGAGCATTCACCCCGGCTGTATTCATTATACCCTTAATGTTGTCAACGGTAGCAGGAATAGCTGGTGAAAATGCTTCATTATCGACCAGAAATTTTGGTGTAATGTCGTCGTCGTTATTGTCTTCGCCACAAGCAGTAAAAAGCATTGCAGTAGCCAAAAACAAAACCAAAGGCCAATAAATTGTTTTAATTCTTTCTCTTTCCATATATGTATTTTTTGTTGCTTAATAATCAGTTTATTTGTTCAGGATGGCTTCAATTTCAGTTAGTTCTTCTTCGGAGAAAAGCAAGTAATCAAGCGCACCTAAGTTGTCGTTAAGCTGTTCGACCGAGCTGGCGCCAACCAAAACCGATGTAAGTTGCTTGTGTCGCAGCAGCCAGGCAATTGCCATTTGAGCGAGCGATTGGCCACGTACCTCGGCCATTTCGTTTAATGCTTTTACCTTGTCGATGGCTGTTTCCACTTCGTTTTCCTGTAAGAATCCCCATGATTTTGCTGCGCGAGAGTTTGCAGGAATTCCGTTAAGGTATTTGTCGGTTAGTAAGCCTTGAGCCAATGGCGAAAAGGCAATAATACCAACCCCTAGTTCGTCGGCAGTGCTGAGTAATTGGTTCTCAACCCAACGTTCAAACATTGAATATTTTACCTGATTGATTAAACACGGAGTTCCTAAATTGTTCAGTATTTTTACTGCTTCTTCGGTTTCATCGGCCGAATAGTTCGAAATGCCTACGTAAAGGGCTTTTCCTTGACGAACGATCAAATCGAGTGCGGCCATTGTTTCTTCCAGCGGTGTATTGGGGTCGGGGCGGTGATGGTAAAAAATATCAACATAATCGACCCCCATTCGTTTAAGACTTTGATCGAGGCTTGCAACCAGGTATTTTTTCGACCCCCATTCACCATAAGGTCCATTCCACATCCAATAACCGGCTTTTGTCGAAATAATCATCTCGTCGCGATAGGGTTTAAAGTCGCCGGCCATTATTTTGCCAAAATTTTCTTCGGCCGAACCCGGTGGTGGTCCGTAATTGTTAGCCAAATCGAAATGGGTAATACCGTTGTCGAAAGCATGACGTAAAATCTTTCTTCCGTTTTCAAAGGTATCGACACCGCCAAAGTTGTGCCATAAACCGAGTGAGATGAGCGGTAGTTTTATGCCCGAACGGCCACACCGTTTATATTCAATTTGCTCATAGCGTTGTGTATTTGCCCTGTATTCCATCTTCTGAAAATTTTTTATTGCAAATTTACTTAAAAACATTCAAATAATTGGCTATATATATGCTTACCAATTAATGAATGATAGTTTGTTATCTTTGTAAAAACATTTTGATATATGGCAAAAGTTGATTTTAAACCCGGAACCATGGTGTACCCTATACCTGCTGTAATGGTAAGCTGCGGTGCCAACCCCGATGAATACAATATTATTACCATAGCATGGACAGGAACCATTTGCAGTAATCCGCCAATGTGTTACATATCGGTTAGGCCCGAGCGGCATTCATACGATATCATTAAACGCAACGGTGAATTTGTTATCAATTTAACCACACAAAACATGGCTAAACAAACCGATTGGTGTGGTTGTAGGAGTGGGCGTAAGCACAATAAATGGGATGAAATGAACCTTACCCCTGCACCTGCCAAAGTTGTTAATGCTCCCATAATTGCCGAAGCTCCGGTAGCCATCGAATGTAAAGTGAACAGTGAGGTGAACCTTGGCTCGCATGTAATGTTTATTGCTGATGTAGTAAATGTACGGGTTGATGATAAATACCTCGATGAAGAAAGCGGACGCTTCGATTTTGAAGGTGCTAACCCTTTGGTTTATAGTCATGGAGGTTATTTTAAGTTGGGACAAAAAATTGGAAAGTTTGGTTTTTCGGTTGAAAAGAAAAAGAAAAATAAGAAGAAGCAATGATTGTAAAACAGAACCCTTTATTAAGTAAATTTGACACCCCCGATGAGGTGGTACCTTTCGATTTGATTGAAGCTAAACATTTTGAACCTGCACTAAAAGCAAAAATTAGAAATGCCAATTTAATTTTAAAGAAATTACTTAGCAATAAATGCAATTTTACTTTTAATAATACCATTGAACCTATTGAAAAAATATACGAGGAAATTGCTCAAATTGGTAATATTTTATTCAATTTGAATTCGGCATGTACCAGTGACCAAATTCAAAAAGCTACCCAAAAAATATCTCCTTTGTTAACCCGCTTCTCAACCCGTTTGTTGCTCAACCGAAAATTATTTAAAAAGGTTGAACAGCTTTATAACGATCGTTCTCATGAATTGAATGACGAGCAAATGCGTTTGCTTGAAATTACCTGTCAAAATATGAAACGCAACGGTGCTGCGCTTGGGTTTTTTAAAAAGATTAAGTTGGTTCGCCTGCAAATGCGTTTGTCGAAATTTACACTGAGGTTTAATGATAGGGTTTTGGCCGATACCAATAGTTTTTCGTTGCACATCAAAGAAAAAGACAACTTAAAAGGCTTGCCCGACGAATTAATTGAACGAGCCCGTGCAAATGCTGCTCAAAAAAATATAGATGGCTGGCTCTTTACACTTCAGGCACCCGACTATATTCCTTTTATGAAATTTGCCCAAAACCGTTCGTTGCGCGAAAAAATGTATCGTGCATACACCTCGAGGGGTAACCGAAAGAATGCCAACGATAACAATAAGCTGATAAAAAAGATAGTTAATTTGAGATTGCAACAATCGAAAATGCTTGGATATAAACGCTTTGCTGATTTTGTGCTTGAAGAAAGAATGGCTTCAACAACCGAAAAAGTAAACATTTTTATCAACGAACTTTTGTTGGCATCCAAATCATTCGCAAATGCTGAATTGGATGAGTTAAGTAAATTTGCCAAAACCCAAAACGCACAACTGCCGCTAATGCCCTGGGATTTTAGTTTTTATTCCGAAAAAATGAAAGAGGAACTCTTTGGCTTCGATGAGCTTACTGTAAAACCTTATTTTCAGCTCGAAAAAATTATAAAAGGGGTGTTTGAATTGGCTAAGCGGCTTTTTGGGATCAGTTTTAATGAATGTTTCGATATCAATACCTATCATCCCGATGTGAAAACTTTTCGTGTTTTCGATACCGATGGACAATATCTATCGATTTTATATCTCGATTTGTATTCGCGCGAAAACAAACAGGGTGGCGCATGGATGACCGACTATCGGTCACAATCGAATATTGGCGGTACAATGAAACGACCTCATGTTTCAATTTGTTGCAATTTTGCAAAACCCATAGCCGCACAACCTGCATTGCTTACTTTTAACGATGCAGCTACATATTTGCATGAGTTCGGACATGCCTTGCATGGTATGTTGGCAAATACTGTATATCCTTCGCTTTCGGGCACCAATGTGTTTCGCGATTTTGTTGAACTGCCATCTCAGATCTTCGAAAACTGGTTGTGTGAACCCCAGTGGCTACAAAAAGTTGCGGTTCACTATCAAACAGGCGAGGTAATCCCCGAAGATTTAATCGAGAAATTGATAGCTTCTCGAAATTTTCAAGCAGGTTATCAGTCGGTAAGGCAGCTTTCTTTTGCGATGCTCGACATGGCCTGGCATACAATTGAACAACCATTTAAGGGTGATGTAAGTAATTTTGAAATAAAGAACACCCTTAAAACCAGGTTGTTGCCCGAAGTTGAGGGCAGTTGTACCAGTACTTCGTTTGGGCATATTTTTGGAGGGGGATATGCCGCAGGTTATTACGGTTATAAATGGGCCGAAGTGCTCGATGCCGATGCCTTTGCAATGTTTAAGGATAGGGGGATTTTTGATGCTCAAACGGCATTAGCTTTTCGGAAAGAGATATTAGAAAAGGGTGGTACTGTTGACCCGAATGTATTGTACCACAATTTCAGAAAAAAAGAACCAACGATTGATGCGCTTTTAGAGCGAAGCGGGTTAAAGGTTAATTAGCCTTATTGATAGGTTTTGCGTTCGTCTTCGATGGCATTCATCACGCACCTGAAGCCCACAAAACTAGTAGCTGTATCCTGGTATTCATAATCGCGTGTTGAAACTTGTATGTAGTGGGCAACATCTTTCCACGAACCACCGCGAACTACTTTGCGTTTCATGGCCGGCGGGTCGTCGGGATTTGCGTTGTACTGAAATTCAGGGTTCATATCGTGCATGAGTTCGTAGCCGTTGATTTCGTATGCTGTACTGGTCCATTCGGCAACATTTCCGGCCATATCGTAAAGGCCAAAATCGTTCGGGTCGAATGTGCCAACGCGCATAGTTTTTGTTGAATAATGGCTGGTTGCAACATAATTGCCCCGTTGCGGTTTAAAGTTGGCCATGTAGCAGCCTTTTTCGTTTGAAGTATAATAGCTTCCCCAAGGATACTTATTGCCGTATTTGCCGCCTCGTGCAGCATATTCCCATTCGGCTTCGGTAGGCAACCTGTAGTCGTGAACCGGTAGAATTTTATGGGTGGCCAACATTTGCTTTTTTTGTTCGGTGCGCCAGTGGCAAAAAGCATTGGCTTGCTCCCAGGTTACACCTACAACAGGATATTCGTAAAAAGCAGGGTGATGGAAGTATTTTAATGTCCAAGGCTCGTTAAACGAGTAGGTAAAATCGCGAACCCAAACCAAAGTATCGGGATAAACCGGAACCGACTTTTCTACAATAAAATCTTGACGGCTGTTAACCCCATTGTAGCTTTGTGTTTCGTAATTGTAGCTATTGGCCCTTTGTGCTGCTTTTTGAAAGTCGATGTATGCATATCGGTAAAATACTTTTCGATAGTCGATCTCCTTACCGGTATTAAATTTTTCTTTGCCTTGATAGAGCATCGGAGCAATTGCCTCGAGTACATCTTTCCGGTCGTCTTCCCAAAGTTCACTTAACAAGAACCAGTCGATAGTTGCGGGTTCAATCAATTGTTTGCTTTCGTCGGTAGCCCGGTAATAATCAATTCCGGCTTTAAAAGTTAAAAATGCAGCAACCGAGTCGGTTACCCAATTGATATACTGACGGTATTCGTTATTGGTAATTTCGGTTTGATCCATCCAGAATGAGCGAACCGATACTGTACGGGCAGGAGCAAGTGAATAATCGATGTTTTCATCAGAAATACCCATCGTGTAGCTTCCTTGTGGAATGTAGCTCATGCCGTAGGGAATTGGTTCAAACCAAGGTGCTTTTGGTTGTCCTTTCAAATCGTGCAAAACAACTTCGGGTTGGCATGCCGAAAAGAGCAATGCCAAAGCAAAAAGTGTTAATATGTAATTTGAAAGTTTTGTTAGCACGATTTTATAAAATGATATTTGCTTTATGAACGAATAAAAACGGTATCTATTGTACAAGCAAAAGCCCCGTGGCAATAACCACAAGGCTTTTTTTATGCAGTTTGTTATAACACATCAAATTAATTTTCCCACAAGTTTTGTTCGTAATCGAAAATTTCGCGTTTGATACGTTCCGATTCGAGCTGGGCTTCGCGGCCTGTAACATAATCGGTAATTGTGCGATCGTTGTAAACGTTGGCTTCCTGAATGAAGTAGGAGTTGAAATAACGGTGCACAAATAAGTCGTCGAAGGTATAAAGCGGCCTGTCGTTGTTCATACTATAAACAGGCACAGTAGCCATGTAAGGCCTTGCATCGGGATAATAAATCCAGAACAAACGTTGGCGCCTCATTAATCCGTCAACAACATATTCCCTGATAGGGCAAATGCCAATGGTTTCGACATGTAACCTCGAGTCGCGGCGGTTAAAGTACCATACTTCTTTAATCAAAATTTGTTTAATTTCTTCTGGTCTCCAGCGTATCGAAACGAGCGAGTCGCGGGTAACGCCCGGGCGAATTTCGATAGGAACAATTTCTTCCCTCATGCCTACGTCTTTCAGTTCTTGCATGCTGAGGAAAATATTTTCAGGATCGAATTCGAAAGCATTGTTGCGTAAAGGTGTTCTGAAAGCATTAAATTGGTTTTGTTCAATACCGTCGAGAATAACCTTAATGAGGCTTTTACGTTGATGCATTTCATCGATTGGATAATACAACGGAAGGTTCATTTTTTCCCTCAGGTCGATAATTTGCCAGGTTATTCTTTGCCAAACCACATCGGCCTCCCTTACAAAAGGATATTGGGCATACTCGCGGTTCGAGAAATCGTTTTCCTGCTGATAGGTGTCGTGAAAAGGACCGAATTTATCGGTAAACCTGACACCCTCTTGTGATAAACCGTATAACGGAATCAAAATAAATAAGGCAATTCTAATTATAGCTTTCATACCAAAAGGTTTTAGCAATTTCGTTATTGTACTTTTAAAATTATAGGCGATAACATGCGATCCATTTCATTTTTGTCGCCGCCTTCAATTCGGGCCCTTATGTTTTCAAAAGTAACCCTGTCGCCACCGCCAAGTGCATTTAGCAGCTCTTTTTGTTGCGGTGTAAACATATGCGATTTTGACGATAATGTTGTTACCATACCTCCCGAGGTAGGAACTGTCATATCGAAACCTGTAACCACAAATTCCATATCGAAGTCGAAATCTTCAAGTTTCGCAAATATTCCGGTTTGTGCTCTTAATATTTCGCGAGCAACCGAACCCTCGGTGCGTTGAGCAACTGTTGCCTTTGGGTCGGGTACTTTTTTTACCCTGAATATCATTTCGCCCATTTTCCTTTTTTCACCATTTAGGTCGGCATTAACAATTACTTTTGTTTTTTCGCCAATTGGGTCGAGCTCGTTGGGTTCAATAATCCAATCATCTCCAACTTTATAAAGCTTTCCGTTTGTGCAAACTGGTTCCAAGCGGCTGTTGGGTATGCCGGGTACCGAAATGCTTATCGGGTTCTGAAGGTCTTTGTACAGCACGTTCATTTTTGTAGGCGAGATGGTTACTGCTGGTCGGGCTACCTGAAATTCGAAATTAAAAGGTTTATTTCCGTAACCTTCACCATCGGGGGTACGATACCTGATGTTTCCCGAAAATTTGTAGTCGCCAACCTCGTTGGGAACCATCGAAAAAATGGCTTCATTCTCTTCAACGGGTAATGGGGTATTGCGTCCATCGATAAAAACTTCGAGGTTCTGAGTAGTATCTTCGGCCGAAAGGAATATGCGTGCTTTGTATTCTTGTCCTTGAAAAATGTAACTGGCATCGGGTATTACCTTAGCAGTTAGGCCTGTGAATTTGAACGATGAAGCATCGATTTGATTGTACAAATGACGCAATACAGCCGATTCGGCGTTACGCACGTCGATTTGTAATTTCGACAATAAAGTTATACTGGCAATTACCGGTGTCGATTCAAAATTTTGCTGAGGCCATGTACGGTAATTTGCTTGGTCAGCTCTTTTGTCTTCCTTACTGGGATCTTCAACATCGAGTGAACTTTCGAGGTTTTGGATGATATGCGGATAGTTTTCGACCAAACTTTTGAGATATGACTTATATTGGCCTATGGTTTCTTGTAATTCGACGCCGCGATTTTTAGTAAGCATTATTTCGGGCGAAACGTTTAGGTCGTCTTGCCTTTGAAGAATTAAAGTATCGTTAGAACTATTAATAACAATAGGAAAAGCCGGGTCGAGTTCATCATTTGGTAGCTTTACTTCGCCCCCCGATGCCATTGTTAGTTCTTCTTTAATATCGACGATGTATTTAACAACCGAATCGCTTCGTTCGTGAACTTCGTTTGCCAATTTGTGCCAGCGTTCAACTTTACCTTGGTTTAATTCGAGGGCATGTTCAAAATCGCTTAAAAGCGAGGTGTTTTTTTCAGTAAAACTCAAGTAGGTTTTTATAAGGCTGGCATCAACAATTTTAAATGCATTAAGTGTTTCGGCCGCTACGTTTAATGCAAGCATGGCCGTAAGCACCAGATACATCATGTTGATCATCTTCTGCCGTGGAGTTTCCGGACAATTCTTTGTTCCCATACGCTACTTCTGGTTTACTTTTTTCCGTTTAAAGCGCCAAGCATTTTTCCGTAAATGTTGTTCAGTGCTTGGATATTATCGTTAATTGCTTTGGTGTTTTGATTGAATTTTTTGGTTTCTTCAATTGAAGTATTCAACAGGTTGCCAATTTCGCCAACTCCTTTTGAATATTCGTTAACCATAGTTTCGACCTTAGCTGCTCCTTTAAGATGTAACTCGTATGAGGTATTAATTGCAGCAAGGTTTTTGTTCAATTTTTCGAGCCCGTTTACGTATTTGTCGGCACTTTTCTCAAGGCCTTTGTATCCGTTCGAAAGTGAGCTTGTCATATTTTTATACGATTCAGCCAGTTCTTTAGCCGATTGGTCGAACGATTGGGCTGTTTTACCGGCTGCATCGCTGACCACTGTTGTTGATTTGCTGATTGAGGTGTTCATATCGGCAATTGATTTTTGCATGCTGCCGGCCGATTGTTTGTAGGTCTCACTCATTACTTCGGCGCCTTCTTCAACCGCTTTTGAAGCCTTTTTGCTGGCTTCGGCCATTGAACCTACCGATACAGAAGCTTCGCCAAGGTTTTTAACAAACCCGTCGGTTACCGAAACGGCATTTGAAATGTCCTTTAAACCATTGGCCGTTTGTGATAATTTTTCGAAGCTTTCTTTTAGCGAAGCCATTTGTGCATCGGACAAGCCGGGAACAGCTGCATGGCCACTGCCTCCCTGTACCGAACC
>JAFGAF010000247.1 GCA_016933815.1 Prolixibacteraceae bacterium | reverse complement strand
GTGTTGAGTTGAGGTACATCGCAGGTAAACACTTCGTGCAAATCGACATTTTGTTCAACATAACGTGGCACTACCTCAAAATCGTTCTGAAAAACGGGTCGCAAGTCGGTATATTTGTAATCTTCGTTTTTACGCGAAGGAATACCGCTTTTTTTGAATTTATCAAACGCAGTTTCGCGGGCTTCGTTCATGAATGCAGGGCATCCTTCGTAATAAATTTCCCTGTTTTGTTCAATCAGCGAAATCAACTCGTCGGTAGCTGTATATTGTAATAATTCTGCCATTTTTAAACTTCTTTAATCCAATCGTAACCTTTTTCTTCGAGCTCGTAGGCCAATTCTTTTCCGGCCGATTTTACAATACGGCCATTGTATAGCACATGCACAAAGTCGGGCACAATGTATTCGAGCAAACGTTGGTAGTGGGTTACCACAATGGTAGCATTTTCGGCCGATTTTAGTTTGTTTACCCCATTGGCAACAATGCGAAGGGCATCAATATCGAGGCCCGAATCAGTTTCGTCCAATATGGCCAATTTCGGTTCAAGCATGGCCATTTGGAATATTTCGTTCCGTTTTTTCTCTCCCCCCGAGAAACCTTCGTTTACCGAGCGATTGGTGAGTTGAGAGCTTATTTCAACAACTTTCTTTTTTTCTTCCATCAGTTTAAGAAACTGCGATGCTTTTAGGGGTTCGAGTCCTTTGTGCTTACGGTGTTCGTTTACAGCTGTTTTCATGAAATTTACCATGCTCACACCAGGTATTTCAATGGGGTATTGAAAGCTGAGAAACAGACCATTACGGGCACGGTTCTCGGCAGCTTGTTCGAGCAGGTTTTCACCCAGAAAGTTAACTTCGCCTTCGGTAACTTCGAACTTTTCGTGACCGGCCAGTACGTTTGCAAGGGTACTTTTTCCCGATCCGTTAGGTCCCATAATGGCGTGAATTTCGCCGGGTTTCACTTCGAGGTTGATCCCTTTTAGTATCTCTTTGCCATCAACTGTGGCATGTAAATTCTTTATTGTCAACATATCTAATTAGTCATTAAGTCATTAGTCATTAGTCAATGGTGTGGAAATTTTAACGGCTAATGTATTTGATTGTATATTGTTTATTTTTATAATCTAAAATCTTAATTCTAAAAGTCTTATTTCTAAATCAATTATCCAACACTGCCTTCAAGGCTGATCTGCAACAGTTTTTGCGCCTCTACGGCAAATTCCATGGGCAGTTTGTTGAGCACTTCTTTGGCGTAACCGTTAACGATCATGCCAATGGCGTCTTCTGTTTCGATACCGCGTTGGTTGCAATAAAAAATTTGGTCTTCGCTTATTTTCGAAGTAGTGGCTTCGTGTTCCAAAATGGCTGTTTTGTTGGCACATTCGATGTAAGGGAAAGTGTGCGCGCCGCATTTGTCGCCCATGAGCAGCGAGTCGCACTGCGAAAAGTTTCGGGCATTGTCGGCGCTTTTGGCCACTTTTACCAAACCGCGGTACGAATTGTTGCTCTTGCCGGCCGAGATACCTTTAGACACAATGGTACTTTTGGTGTTTTTGCCAATGTGTATCATTTTTGTACCGGTATCGGCTTGTTGGTGGTTGTTGGTAAGTGCAACTGAATAGAACTCGGCCTTCGAGTTGTTGCCCAGCAAAATGCAGCTGGGGTATTTCCAGGTAATGGCCGAACCGGTTTC
>JAFGAF010000246.1 GCA_016933815.1 Prolixibacteraceae bacterium | reverse complement strand
CGTTGCTGTTAGGGGTTGCTTCGTCGATTTTCCTGCGTTCCTTGGAAAATCTCCTCGCAATGACGTGCTTTGCTTGGCGGGGGGGTGGAGCTTCCATAGAAAATTTGTTCAATTGTTTTCCATCTCTTTTCAACTATTTTCCGAGCGCGGCCAGCGATATTACATTTATGCCGTCGGGGCGGCGATGGCTCATGCTTGTGCCGGTAATAATATTTAGTGATTTGGGTTTATCCATTTTTGCGGTATTGATGTTTCGTTCAAATTTTTTAAGTGTTTCGACAGCCTGGTCGATAAATCCTACTCCGAGTTTTATTTCGAAAGCGGCATAAGTGCCATTTCGTTGTTGTACAATGGCATCGACCTCTAAGCCATACGAATCGTTGTAATGGAATAGGGTTGCGTCGTTTGCTTTGGCATATACGTTAAGCTCGTGCGTGGCCAGCGATTCGAATAAAAAGCCTGTGTATTTTAAATCTTTTAGTAGTGAATCTTTATCTAAACCTAAGGCGGCTATGGCCAACGATGGGTCGCACAAATGCCGTTTGGGCGATTTGCGCAGCGATGCCGATGAGCGTATATGTGGGTTGAAAGCGGGTTGCTCGTATAAAATCATTAATCGGGACAGGGCATCGAGATATTCTGTAACTGTATTTCGCGACACTTCGTTTTTGTCGGATGTTTTTACGTCGAGCTCCAGGGTTTTGTTGTCGGCCAGCGTGGCTGTGTTTCGGGCAATTGAGCGTAATAAACTGCGCACTTTTACGGGGTCGCGTTTAATACCCGAAACTCTGCTCATATCTACTTCGCAAAGTAAATCGACGTAGCCGCGGTTCATTAAGAGTGCATTTTTGGTGCTTTGGTTTAGCAGGGTAGGCCAGCCTCCAATGATTATTCTGTCGATAATAAAATCGAGTGAAATGGCCGGTTCGTAAAAATTGGGGACAGTGCCTTGCAGCAGATCCGACATTTTTACTGTTCCGCTTGAATATGCTAATTCCTGCCACGACAAGGTGTCCATTTGCACAACAGTAAAGCGTCCGGCACCGCTATGTAGTTTAACGTTTTCGGTTGGATTGGCCGAACCGGTAAGGATAAATTGCCCTTTTGCATTGCGGTTGTCCACTTCGTGCCTTACGTAATTCCATATTTCGGGTTGTTCCTGCCATTCGTCAATTAGCCGTGGTGTATTGCCTGCTAATAATAGTTGGGGGTTTGTTGCCATTATGATGGGAACCTGTTTGTCCCTGTCCATTTCCAATACGCTTTTGGCATATTGTGTGGCTGTTGCTGTTTTTCCACACGATTTTGGTCCTTTTATGAGCACTGCTCCCGAAGCAGCTAATTTTTCCACCAGGTCGGCTTCAATTATTCTTTTTATGTAGCTCATAACTAGTTTTATATTATTGCTACAAAGGTATTACAAATTTTATATTGTGCAAAAAATAGGTTTTTTGTTGTGCAAAATAAAGGAAATATATTGTGCATTATATGGTTTTGTTGTAGTGCGGTGTTTATTGTTTGTAGTGCGGTGTTTTTTGTTGGTACGTCACGATATGCTAACGCTATCGGGTTTCCGCTACATTACGTTTAGCTACAGCTTCGCCTCCTCAGTCCCATTTTTGAGTTGGGTGAGCAAGCAATAAAAAGGCCCAAAGAGCTCCGATAATTACCGGGTTTATGGGTAAACCAACAATTGCGGATCGTCGGGCGTAAGGTAATGGTGAAGCTCGTTGGGGCTAATAATGATGTAGCGCACCTTGAATGAGACCATTGCCTCGGCTTTTTCGATCAGCTTATTTATATAGTATTGGTCGAGATTATTCCCAACCAACAGTATATCAATTATTTTTCCGGGCATACCACGGGCAAAATCGCCGGTAATGTATGCCTGTTCAAGTTGTCCGATATTTGCGAGCACTTTATCAATTAAAGTGTCGATTCCAACTTGCTTGAGCAAGATTTGATGAATATCGGAAAAAAATGTGTGATGGGTATTGGCTTTGAAATATTTGCGATTGCCAATATTTTCTGAAACAATTAATCCGGCTTTTTCAAAGCGGTTGAGCTCAATCCTTATTGCGTTGGTCGATTCGCCAAATTCGCTTTCGAGCCCGCGTAAGTAGGCTTTTGTTTGGGAGTTGATGAATAACTTCAACAACAGCTTTAACCTTGTTTTCGATGTAATCAGGCTTTCAAGCACGGTTTTGAGTAAGTTTGTTATTCAGAAATAAGTGACAAATATAATTTGAAAAATTTAAAAGCCGGGTTTTTTTTTATTTTTTTTTGTGGGGTGGGGTGTCGTCATTGCGAGCGCAGTGTAGTGAGACACAAACAGACAATAGTTTATAAATGCGAAGCGAAACAAAGTTGAACCTGTTATTGGTTTTATTGCTTCATTTAGTGCTTTTAAACTGTTAAATTTATATTTTTGCAGAAAAAAAAGATGGTTCGTAACATAAAAAGATTTACAAATCCTTATTTACTGCTCTCATTCATAGCGCTTTGTTTTGCATCGTGCAGTACGCCCATTAAGGATGTAACTTACATGTATGGCATTCAAACTGGTACTGTTTACGAGAACAATCCAATTCCGAGCGAATATAAAATAAAAACAAACGACCAATTGTTTATTCAGGTGATTAGCGACGACCCGCTAAACGCTGCTTTTTTGAACATTACCAATACCCAGTCGGGTTCAACTACCATGGGAACAGCGCTCGAGCTGGTTACCTACCTGGTTGATAACGAAGGCTACATTGTTTACCCTAAGCTGGGGCGCATTAAGGTGATTGATTTAACGGCCGACGAGGTGAGGAACATTGTTCAGGGAAAGGTTGATTTGTACCTCGAGAGTGCATCGGTTTTTGTGCGTTTGGTGAACCGCAATGTAACTGTTTTGGGTGAGGTTTATGCCCCCGGCCAGTTGCCAATGGCCAAAAACCAATTGTCGATATTTGAAGCCCTTGGGGCTGCCGGTGATATTACCGATTATGGTAACCGTAAGAATGTTAAGTTGTTGCGCGATTTGCCCGAGGGAAGGGTAGTTGCCGAACTCGATCTTACCGATCCGAACATTATTTTCTCGCCTTATTATTACGTGTTGCCACACGATATTATATATGTCGAACACAGCACAAAGGTGTACGGGGCCAAAAATATGCCTTATGCCGCCCCTTTATCGATCACCGCATCGATCGTTTCGATTGTCCTG
>JAFGAF010000022.1 GCA_016933815.1 Prolixibacteraceae bacterium | reverse complement strand
TTTGTTCAAGCCTCGTTCGATAAAAAAGAGCCTTAATCATTGTTCAGCCTGAAAAAAAACAATAGTTTTGGTATTTCACAAATAGAAACAGCAATGATCAAAGCTTCAGAACTTATTGTTAATCCCGATGGATCGATTTTCCATTTACATTTAAAGCCCGAACAAATAGCCGATACCATTTTTCTGGTGGGCGATCCGGGGCGTGTCGATATGATTGCTTCTCTTTTCGATGAGGTTGAATTTGAAATCCAAAACCGCGAGTTTAAAACCGTTACCGGCCAATTTAATGGCAAGCGTTTATCGGTAGTGGCTACCGGCATTGGAACCGACAATATCGATATTGTAGTAAACGAGCTTGATGCTTTGGTGAACATCGACCTCGAAAAAAGGCAGCTGAAAACCGAACATCGACAGTTGAACCTTATACGTATTGGTACTTCGGGGAGCTTGCAGGCCGATGTGCCCGTTGGTTCGTATGTTGTTTCCAAGAAATCGATCGGCTTTGATGGCTTGCTGAATTTTTACAAAGGGCGCAACGCTGTTTCCGATTTGGCCTTCGAACAGGCTTTTATGCAATATACTCAATGGGGCGATTTGCTTGCAAAGCCTTATGTGGTTGATTGTTCCGATGAGCTTTTTAAGCTTGTGCACAGCAATAAAACAGTGCAAGGAATTAACATTTCAGCTCCCGGCTTTTATGGTCCGCAAGGCAGGGTGTTGCGCATTGGTTTAGCCGATAGCGACATAAATGAAAAAATTGAGCGTTTCGATTTTGCGGGTCAAAAAATTACCAATTACGAAATGGAAAGCTCGGCAATTTACGGATTGTCGAAATTACTTGGCCACAGGGCGCTTACGGTATGTTTGATCATTGCCAACCGCGTGAATAAAAATGCCCTCGAAAATTACTATCCCAAAATGGAGGAACTGGTGAAATACGTACTTGAGCGCATGTCGAATTTGCCGGCTTAGCGTTTTTTATTTACTTTTAATGCACCAATTACACACATATTTATACTAACCTTTATCATGAAAACAATTATTGAACTGTTTGAAACAAGTGTTGCGAAGTTTTCAAACAACCCCTACATGTGGGAAAAAATCGATGGCGAATACAAAAGTTTTACTTACAGCGAAATTCGCGAACAGGTATTTGCATTTGGGGCAGGATTAATGTCGATGGGCATAAAAAAAGGCGATCGTGTTGGCTTGTTGGCCGAAGGGCGTACCGATTGGATTGTGGCTGAGCTGGGTATTTTGTACGCCGGTGCTGTTAACGTGCCGCTTTCGGTCAAACTCGAAGCAGGTACCGACGTGGCTTTCCGCTTAAAACACTCGGGAGCACGAATGGTTATTATCTCGAAAACACAGGTCGAAAAAGTTGAATCGATTTTTGATGAATGCGCCGAGCTGGAAAAAATTGTTTATCTCGATGAATATGAGAAAGATGCTGATCATAAAATTGGCTTCAACGAAATAAAAGAATCAGGGAAAAATTTCCTTGCCGATGAAAAAAATCGGAATGCTTTCGATGCAGTATGGGAAGGCATTGAATCCGACGATTTGGCAAATATTTCCTATACATCGGGAACAACTGCCGATCCGAAAGGCATTATGCTTACTCATTTAAACTATGCCGAAAATGTTCGTCAATCGAACACGTTAATGACCATTACCCCCGAATTTAAAACCTTAACCATTTTGCCTTGGGACCATGCTTTTGCACACACAGCATGTTTGTATTGTTTTATGTACAACGGTGCCAGCATTGCTTGCCAGGAGTTGGGCAAAACACCGCTCGAAACGCTTAAAAACATTCCAAAAAACATTAACGAGATAAAGCCCGATATCATGATGAGCGTTCCGGCATTGTCGAAAGCTTTCAGAAAGAATATCGAATCGGGCATAAGGGCCAAAGGCAAAACCACCGAGAATCTTTTCAAGTTTGCATTAAAAGTTGCTTACCAATACAACCACATTGGTTTCGATAGGGGTAAGGGTTTTCGCATATTGCTAAAACCGCTTTATGCGCTCTTCGATAAAATATTGTTCAGTAAAATAAGGGCCAACTTTGGCGGAAACCTCAAGTTCTTCATCGGCGGAGGTGCTTTGCTCGACATTGAACTACAACGTTTTTTTGCTGCAATTGGGATACCGGTTATGCAAGGTTATGGTTTGAGCGAAGCTTCGCCGGTTATTTCTTCAAATGCTTTGCATGCCTACAAATTTGGTTCGTCGGGGCGTTTGGTGAAGTACATGGACCTTAAAATTTGCGACGAAAAAGGCAATGAACTGCCGCAGGGCGAAAAAGGCGAAATTGTGATCAGGGGCGGAAACGTGATGAAAGGTTATTTCAAAAACGACAAGGCCACTGCCGATACCATTAAGGATGGCTGGTTGTTTACCGGCGATATGGGTTA
>JAFGAF010000245.1 GCA_016933815.1 Prolixibacteraceae bacterium | reverse complement strand
TTTAAAGTTTCTTTACCACCAACACTGGTACCCCAAAGTCCTGCATTGATTGAATATTCCATTTTTTTGAAATCAGCTTCGAAACCATGCTCTTTGAGATAATTAATTTCGTACTCGCGAGTGAGCACCATGTCGCGTGTTGGCGTTAATATTTTAATATCGGGCGCTAAAACGTCGAATGTAAGGTCGAAGCGAACTTGATCGTTACCAGCACCGGTACTTCCATGTGCTACGTATGCCGCACCTATTTCTTTTGCATATTCAATAATGGCAATGGCCTGAAAAATACGTTCGGAGCTAACTGAAATCGGATAAGTATTATTTCTTAGTATGTTTCCATACACCATGTAACGGATACATTTTTGGTAATATTCATTGGTTACATCGAGGGCAACATGTTTTTTAGCACCTAGCTCATATGCTTTTTTCTCGATTACATCAAGCTGCTCATTGCTAAAACCACCGGTATTTGCAATAGCGGTATAAACTTCGAGACCTTTTTCCTTGGCAAGGTACATTGCACAAAACGAAGTATCCAATCCTCCGCTAAAAGCCAAAACAACTTTATTGTTACTCATAATTCAATATTTTTCAGGATAAAATAACGATATAATTCGATACAAATTTAAGATGAAAAAATGGTGCCGCAACATAAACTTTACTAACCCAAATACCAATGCTTATTGTACTGCTCTGAAAAAAAAACCAATTACACGACTTCGATGCAAGTACAATTCAAGATAGATTAAAATTGCGAATTACCTAGCCTTGGCTTAAAAAACGCGGCACCATTTATCTTTAATTTCGTTTAAATAATTTCAATTTTGCTTTCAAAGGTGAAGCATAACCTGCAACTTGCTGTTTCATGCTAAACCATTTTTTTAACGGAACAATTTTACCGTTTTTTGATTCTTCCTGTTCGGTTTTTTTGTTTTCCCAAACGGGGTCAAAAATCATTGCTGTGCACAAACATTTTGTACGTTGTGTACGCATTAAAATATCGTAATTAACGCAGCTTTGGCAACCCTTCCAGAAATCCTGATCATCGGTCAGTTCAGAAAAAGTTACCGGCTTATAACCCAGCTCCGAGTTAATTTTCATTACCGCTAAACCGGTAGTTAAACCGAAAAGCTTTGCTTCGGGAAATTTTTTCCTCGACAACAAAAAAGCTTCTTTTTTAATACGTTTTGCCAAACCGGCACCACGGTACATTGGGGCAACAATTAAACCCGAGTTGGCAACATACTTGTTGTGCCCCCAGGATTCGATGTAGCAAAAACCGGCAAATTTGTCGCCATCGAGGGCAATAATTGCTTTGCCTTCGTTCATTTTTTTAATAATGTATTCGTCGGTTCTGCGAGCAATACCGGTACCCCTTTCTTCGGAGGCACGCTGAATGGTATCGTTTATTTCGGTGGCATAACAAGTATGTTCGTCACCGGCTACCATAACTTTAATGTTATCGTTTTCCTTCATTTTAATTTTTAAAACAAACGTCCTTTTAAATTGGGCATCACCCTTTCAAGCAATTGATACACATCGGCACGCTCAACCCCTTCGCGCATAACAACAAAAATGGTATCGTCGCCGGCTATGGTTCCGATAATTTCGAATGGGTTTGCAGCATCGATTATGGCAGCTATACTGCTTGCATAAGCGGGCTTAGTCCGTATCACTGCAATATTCAATGAAAAATCGATCGACAAAAAACCATCGGCCAAAAAATTGGCTCCTCCGCTAAGGTTCAAATTTTCGCGTTGCAACATCTGATCTCCCGGCAACATGTAAAAATACCCGCCCATTGGATCGGGGCTTTTTAAAATCTTCAGCACTTTCAGGTCGCGCGACAAAGTAGCCTGGGTCATATCAAATCCTTCATGTTTTAATAACATAAGCAATTGCTCCTGCCCTTTCACCTTGTTTTCAGCTACTATTTTACGTATAGCAACATGTCGTTGTAATCGCTCTTTCATTAAAATTGTATAAATATACAAACACGATGCAAAAATATTCATTATTTTGATTTCAACAAGATTTTTTTTGAGAAAGTTTTATATTTTTGCAGCAGAATTAAATATCAAAAACAATTGCAGTGATCAAAGTCTGTAAAAAAAATAAAAACACGAAGCAAAATGCGTTTAACTGCTCAAGCAGATAGGCGCATTTTTTTTATATAAAAAATTGAAAAATGTCTGAAGCCTTGAAAAAAGTTAAATTAATTCTTGAAGACGGAAGCGAGTTTGTTGGCAAATCGTTTGGCAGTGAAAAATCGGTAGCTGGCGAAGTGGTTTTTTATACCGCCATGGTTGGTTATCCCGAAAGCTTGACCGACCCGTCGTACACCGGTCAGATTTTGGTATCGACCTACCCTATGATTGGTAATTACGGGGTGCCCGAAAAAAGCACAACCGATAAAGTACACGATTTTTTCGAGTCGGATAAAATCCATGTTTCGGGTTTTATTGTGTCCGACTATTCGTTTGAACACAGCCACTGGAACGCTGTTGAAAGCTTGGGCGAATGGCTAAAAGCAAACAATGTTCCGGGCCTGTTCGATATCGATACCCGCGCGCTTACCAAAATTTTGCGCGAAAAAGGATCGATGCTTGGGAAAATTGTATTCGACGATGACCCCATCGATTTTTATGATCCCAACCACGAAAACCTTGTAGCAAAAGTAAGCATCGACAAGCCCGAAACATACGGCAATGGCGAACACAAAGTATTATTGGTCGATTGTGGAACAAAAAACAACATCATCCGCTGCTTAACTGCACGAGGCGCAACTGTGAAAAGGGTACCCTGGGATTACGACTTCAGCAACGAAACCTACGACGGGCTTTTCATATCGAATGGACCCGGCGACCCCGCCCTTTGCGATGCAACTGTTAATAACCTTGCAAAAGCACTACAAAAAGATCAACCAATTATGGGCATTTGCTTGGGCAACCAGCTTTTGGCTCGTGCTGCCGGAGCAAGCACTTATAAATTAAAATACGGTCACCGCAGCCATAACCAACCGGTTTTATTAAAAGGAACCGATCGTTGTTTCATTACCTCACAAAACCATGGCTTCGCTATTGACAACAGTACGCTGCCAAACGACTGGGAAGAGCTTTTTGTTAACGTTAACGACAATACCAACGAGGGGATCAAACACAAGTCAAAACCCTTCTTTTCAACTCAGTTTCACCCCGAAGCAACCAGCGGGCCTGTCGATACAGAGTTCTTGTTCGATGATTTTATTCAAAACATTGTAAAAAGCAAAAAGAAATAAGAAAACAATGAAAAATTTCAAAACACATATAAAAAAGGTTATTGTACTGGGGTCGGGTGCATTAAAAATTGGCGAAGCAGGCGAATTCGATTATTCGGGCTCACAAGCACTTAAAGCCTTAAAAGAAGAAGGCGTTGAAACGGTACTTATTAATCCGAACATTGCTACCATACAAACTTCGGAAGAAATTGCCGACAAAGTTTACTTTTTACCGGTAACAGCAAATTTTGTTGAACAGGTAATTATTAAAGAAAAACCTCAAGGAATTTTGCTCGCTTTTGGCGGCCAAACGGCCCTAAACTGTGGTGTTGACTTATTCCAACAAGGCATTCTCGAAAAATATAACGTTGAAGTAGTAGGTACCCCGGTACAATCGATAATTGACACCGAAGACCGTGATATTTTTGCTAAAATACTGAAAAGCATCGATGTAAAAACTCCGGCCAGTATTGCCTGTGCCAATATGGAAGAAGCCAAAGCTGCTGTCGAAACAATTGGTTTCCCAATAATTATTCGTGCTGCCTACACTTTAGGCGGACTGGGATCGGGATTCTGTTCCAACATGGAAGAGCTCGAAATTCGTGCCAGCAATGCTTTTTCGTACTCGCCCCAAATTTTGGTCGAAGAATCGATTAAGGGCTGGAAAGAGGTTGAATACGAAGTGGTACGCGACCAATACGACAACTGCATTACCGTGTGTAACATGGAAAACTTCGACCCGCTGGGCATTCACACAGGCGAAAGTATTGTTGTTGCACCATCACAAACACTTACCAATAAAGAATACCATAAATTACGCGAATTGTCGATACGCATTATTCGCCGTATTGGGGTAATTGGCGAATGCAATGTACAGTTTGCCCTCGATCCGTTTAGCGAAGACTACCGTGTTATTGAAGTAAACGCCCGTTTAAGCCGCTCTTCGGCTTTGGCATCGAAAGCTACCGGATACCCGCTGGCCTTTGTTGCTGCTAAATTGGGTATGGGCTACGGACTTCACGAACTTAAAAATTCGGTTACCCAAGTTACCACTGCCTGCTTCGAACCGGCACTCGATTATGTTGTTTGTAAAATTCCACGTTGGGACCTTAATAAATTCTCGGGCGTTTCGAAACAAATTGGAAGCTCAATGAAATCGGTAGGCGAAATCATGTCGATTGGGCGAAACTTCGAAGAAGCCATACAAAAAGGTTTACGCATGATTGGCTTAGGCATGCATGGTTTTGTTGGCAATACCGACGAGATTACCATCGACGCTATTGAAGAAGAACTGGTAAACCCAACCGACCGACGAATTTTTGCCATTGCCGAAGCCTTCCACAAAGGCTATACGGTTAATGAAATTTACGAGAAAACAAAAATCGACAGGTGGTTTTTGCATAAACTCGAAAACATATACAAATTACGTTGCGAACTGATTGCTTACAATACACTTGAAGAGTTGCCCGACGAGCTACTTTTAAAAGCAAAAAAACTTGGTTTTTCCGACTTTCAGATTGCCCGAAAAGTATTAAAAGCAGAAAGCTCAAAAATGCAACAAAATGCTTTGGCTGTTCGCAATCATCGCAAAACAAGAGGTATTACTCCGTTCATCAAACAAATTGATACACTTGCTGGCGAATATCCGGCCATGACCAACTACCTGTACGTAACCTACAACGGTACCGAACACGACATCGATTTTCAGCACGATAATAAGTCGGTTGTTGTTTTAGGATCGGGAGCCTATCGAATTGGTTCATCGGTTGAGTTCGACTGGTGCGGGGTTAACGCAGTGAACACCATACGCAAAGAAGGTTACCGCTCAATAATGATCAATTACAACCCCGAAACGGTTAGTACAGACTACGACAACTGCGACCGCTTGTACTTCGATGAGCTAAGTTTTGAGCGCGTAATGGATGTTTACGACCTTGAACTTCCGTTTGGTGTGGTGGTATCAACCGGCGGACAAATACCCAACAACCTTGCAATGAAGCTCGATGCTCAAAATGTGCATATTTTAGGAACATCGGCAAAAATGATCGACAATGCCGAAGACAGGCAAAAATTCTCATCGCTGCTCGACCGAATTGGAGTTGACCAACCACGCTGGAGCGAGCTGTCAACCATCGAAGAGATCCACAAATTTATCGACGAGGTAAACTTTCCGGTACTTATTCGTCCATCGTATGTACTTTCGGGAGCCGCAATGAATGTTGTTTCGAACAACGATCAGTTGGAGCAATTCCTAAAATTGGCCGTTAAAGTTTCGAAAGAACACCCTGTGGTTGTTAGCGAATTTATTGAACAAGCCAAAGAAATTGAAATCGATGCCGTGGCCGACAATGGCGAAGTGGTTGCTTATGCAATTTCGGAACACGTTGAGTTTGCCGGTGTACACTCGGGCGATGCCACTATGGTTTTTCCACCACAAAAACTTTATGTTGAAACCATAAGGCGCATTAAGCGCATTGCCAAAGAGGTAGCAAAAGGACTGAAAATTACCGGTCCGTTCAATATGCAATTATTGGCAAAAGACAACGACATAAAAGTAATTGAATGTAACTTAAGGGCATCACGCAGTTTCCCGTTTGTATCGAAGGTTATGAAACTGAACATGATTGAGCTGGCTACCAAAGTAATGCTGGGTGTTCCTTACCAAAAGCCCGACAAATCGTTATTCGAACTCGATCACGTAGGTGTTAAAGCACCTCAGTTTTCGTTTCACCGCTTACTTAATGCCGACCCTGTGTTGGGTGTTGACATGAGTTCAACCGGCGAAGTAGCCTGTTTGGGCGACACTTATTACGAAGCAATACTCAAATCGATGCTTTCGGTAGGCTACCGCATTCCTAAGCAAAACATACTGATATCGTCGGGACCTGCCCGCTCAAAACTCGAATTGCTTAAGTCGGCTGCTATGTTAGTTGAAAAAGGCTTCAACCTTTTTGCTACCGAAGGAACCTACAAATATTTCAGCGATAACGGTATTAAATGTACGCGCCTGCACTGGCCCGATGAAGAAGATCGTAAACCAAATACCATCGACTTTATTAAACAGAAAAAGCTGGATTTGGTAATCAACATACCTAAAGATCACACCCGCAGAGAATTAAGCAACGGCTACCGAATCAGAAGGAATGCCATCGATTACAATATTCCGCTTATTACCAATGCACGTGTTGCCAGCGCTTTTATTTATGCTTTCTGCAAATACAAAATTGAAGACCTGGCCATTAAGAGCTGGAACGAATACAAATAGCAGTTTACACTTTCAATTGCTTTTTCACAAAATTGTAAAGCGTAAGTTTGAAACACATAAAAAATCCGGTTAAAAAATTAATCGGATTTTTTTTTTGCTGAAAAGTAATTTCAGCAAGTAATTGCATACACATTGTGTAAAAGAATATTTATGAGCCGTATAGCATTATTTATTGGAATACTGTTTTTGTCAATATCGTGTACTAAACAAAGCGCACAAGTTTACGAATGGCGTGGTCCGAAACGCTCGGGGCATTACAGCAGTGAGACCAATTTGCTTAAGCAATGGCCCGACAGCGGTTTAAAACTGTTGTGGGAAACCGAAGTTCTGGGTAATGGCTACGGTTCTCCTGTAATTATCTCCGACAAATTGTTGGTTATTGGCACCATTGACAGCACATCGTTTCTTTTTGCTTTCGACAAATCGGGCAACGAACTTTTCAAAACCCCTGTTGGCGACGAATGGGCAATCAACTTTCCCGGCTCGAGGGGCACGCCTACTGTTGCCGGGAACACGGCCTATACCATTACCGGCAAAGGAATACTTGCTGCAGTTAATACCAAAACAGGCATTTTACTTTGGCAAAAAAATTTGACAAACGATTTTGGAGGAACAGCTCCCCTTTTTGGTTATGCCGAATCACCAATTGTTTCTGACAATATGCTGATTTGTGTTCCCGGAGGCACTGAACACAATGTTGTTGCATTAGATCGCTTTACTGGCGAGCTCATATGGTCGTGCCAGGGTAAAGGCGAGCGTTCGGCATATAACTCAGCCGCCCTGTTCGAAATAGCCGACAGAAAAATTATTACTGCGTTCTCGGCATACCACCTTATGGCAATCGATGCTCAAAACGGACAGCTGCTTTGGGTACACGAGCAAACCAACACACCGGTTGAAAAGCGCGAACCCGGCACAGGCGACACCCATGGAAATACTGTAATTTTTGAAAACCCGATGCTTTACTATGTCGAAGGTGACGGAAATTGTGCCGTTGCACTTCAAATAGCAACCGACGGACTTTCGTACAAACAAATTTGGACCAACAAAGATGTAAACAATTACATGGGCGGCATTGTACTGATCGACAGCACAATATACAGCTGTGCCTTTTCAAAAAACACACTGGTAGCCATTAATGCAAATAACGGAGAAATTGTATCGAGCCAAAAATTAGGTCGCGGAGCTTTAATTGCAGCCGACAGCATGTTGTATTACTACAACCAACGTGGCGAAGTTCATTTAATTAATTATAGCAACAAGCAAATCAACAGTATTTCGAAAATCAAAATAACAAAAGGCAGCAACGAGCATTTTGCACATCCGGTAATAAACAAAAAAGTGTTATACATTAGGCACGGCAACTACTTAGCAGCTTTCGATATCGGCGCTCAAACTCCGAATAATACTTAATTTTTTATTGATATTAAAACCGGTATAGAGATATTTTTTTTCTTTTTAGTTATTTTGCACAGTATGCTTTTGAGCAATTATGGTAAAAAACCTTACCTTTATTCTGTTTCAAATGCAACTGGTTTATGAGGAAAAGCTTACAAATAATTTTTTCAATTATTTTATTATTCACACAATCGTGCGATTTGAGTGAAATAGCTTCGGTGCGTAAAGTTTCGTTTGTTTCCAATGGAACCTACCTGCTTCCGCTTGCTTATGGCGATATACAAATGCAAACAGTTTTCGATGTATCGGGGCTTTCAGATATTGGTTTTATTGCCGATAGCGAAGGATATTACAAAGCCAACCGCTTGATTGAAGAATTCCAAGTGGAAGATACCTTATCGTTCAACAGTAACGTACTTAAAACACTCTCTCACTTTAAGTTGCGAATTGAAACCGAAAACAAGATTCCCCTTGAGATAAAACTCGAACTTAATTTTTTCGACTCGTTGGTTAGTACCAAGCTCGGCCCTCCTATCGACTTCTTTTTAGTTGCACCGCCAAAAATGAACGACCAAGGCAAAGCTATAGCCAGTACAAACAACGTCGAAATTATTGAGCTTAGCGCCGAGCAAATGGAAGCATACCAACAAGCATCGTTCATTTTTTACAAAATCGACTTCAGCCTGCCCCAAAGCAATAGCGACAAAATCATGCTCCACCCTTCCGATTATTTGACCATCAACATTGGAACCATTGTTGAGCTGAGTAAAACCAACAACGAAGAGTAAATTTTAGTATGAGGAAAATATATTCGATATACCTATTATTTTTATTTTGCATTGGATTTACCATTCAGGTTTTTTCGCAAGATATTAACCTGTTATATACCCTTCGAAATACGCCACAAGCCAACCTCTTAAATCCGTCACGCATTAACCACAATTCAAAAGTTACCGTTAACCTTCCCTTTGCATCGGGTTTCGACTTTAAGCTGCAAAACACGTTTTCGATTTCCGACTTTTTCAGTATCGAAAATCAAACTGCCATTTTTAATTTCGAAAGCCTGCAAAACAGTATTGGTAACGAAAGCTATTTCAGCGAAACATTCAGCATGCCTTGGATACAAGTTGGAGTAAGATTTAACGAAAACCTGGTTACATTTTCGGTTACCGAACAACAACTTTTCAGAACAAGTACCAACCGCCAATTGATACAACTGATTAATGAAGGCAATCAAGCTTTTGTTGATGAACCGTTCAGAACTTACTTCGATTTGAACTTATTGCATTACAGGGAATTTGCAGCAGGATACACACGGCAACTGTTGCCCGAGCTTTCGGTTGGCGGCCGTGTAAAACTTATTACAGGCATTGCGGCTATCGATATTAAAAAACTGAACATTGAACTTCAAACAGCCGGCAACCTCGAATACCTCCGTTTTATGGTGGATGGTGAATACAACCTTAGTTTGCCTGTAAACATCAACAATGTTTCCGACATAGCCAACATTAATCCTTTAACCTATTTTACTAATGGTTCGAATCTTGGAACAGGAATCGATATTGGTGCATCGTACAGGCCAATTCCCGAACTTGAACTTTCGGCAAGTATTATCGATTTAGGTTTTATACGCTGGAAAACAAACGCAACCAACATTACCCACGGAGGCTCGTTTACCTGGCGGGGTTTATACATAAATCAGTTTTTTGAAAAACCACAAATCATCAATAATGAAGAAGTGCCTGAAATGAAACCCCTTGAACAATTGGGCGATTCGTTAAAACAAATTTTCGACTTCAATATACACGAAAAACCATTTTCGACCGGAATGCCCGCAAAGTTTTTTATATCGGGAGAATACACGCTTGACAAAACATTCAGCGCATCGCTTACCAACCAGCTATTCATTTATAACCACCAAGCCACCAACGCATTAACAATAGCAGGAAACATAAAATTGGGAAATATTTGGGCCTTATCGGCAGGCTATTCAATTATCGAACGCTCGTTCAACAACTTAAGTGTGGCAACATCGCTCAAGCTTGGGCCATTTCAATTTTATGCAGCAACAAGCAATATACTGTCGATGAGGATAAACCAAACATCGAACTTTAGCATACGTTTTGGATTAAATTTTATGTTTGGTAAAATCGAAGAA
The DNA here is from genome assembly GCA_016933815.1 of Prolixibacteraceae bacterium. Taxonomy (GTDB): domain Bacteria; phylum Bacteroidota; class Bacteroidia; order Bacteroidales; family Prolixibacteraceae; genus Roseimarinus. The sequence goes on along the minus strand of JAFGAF010000245.1, from coordinate 14,358 downwards.
TCAAGCAACTGGAACTAAATGCTTACACATTGAACCTGAAATGCATGATGTCGCCATCCTGCACTACATATTCTTTACCTTCGATAGCAATTTTACCGGCTTCGCGACAAGCAGCTTCGGAACCCAAACGTACATAATCGTTGTATTTAATTACTTCGGCACGAATAAAACCCTTTTCGAAATCGGAATGGATAATTCCGGCTGACTGAGGAGCTTTAATTCCTTTGGTGAAGGTCCAGGCTCGGCTTTCGTCGGCTCCGGTTGTAAAATAGGTTTGTAAGTTAAGCAATTTGTAGGCCGAATGGATGAGTTTGTTAACACCTGGTTCTTCAAGGCCAAGATCTTCGAGAAACATTTGTTTTTCTTCGTAAGTTTCCAATTCGGCAATATCGGCTTCGGTAGCCGCTGCAATAACCAATATTTCGGCATCTTCGTTTTTAACCGCTTCACGAACGGCATCGACATAAGCATTTCCGTTTTTGGCTGAGCCTTCGTCAACATTGCAAACATACATTACCGGTTTGTCGGTTAACAGGAAAAATGATTTTGCAATTTCGCGTTCGTTATCGGTCAGCTCAATGGCGCGTACCGATATGCCTTGCAATAACGATTCTTTGATTTTATTGGCTACCTCAAAAGTTTTTTTGGCTTCTTTATTGGTAGCATCCTTCATTTGCTTTTGTGCTTTTACAATGCGGTTTTCAATTGTTTCGAGGTCTTTCAACTGCAATTCGGTATCAATTACTTCTTTATCACGAACAGGGTTCACCGATCCGTCAACATGGGTAACATTATCGTTATCGTAACAACGCAACACGTGTAAAATTGCATCGGTTTCGCGAATATTGGCCAAAAACTGGTTACCAAGCCCCTCGCCTTTGCTGGCGCCTTTTACCAAACCGGCAATATCAACAATTTCGACAGTTGTAGGTATCACTTTTTTGGGCTTATCAATTTCAGCCAATTTTATCAACCGTTCGTCGGGTACGGTAATAATACCCACATTAGGTTCGATTGTACAAAACGGAAAGTTTGCCGATTGTGCTTTGGCACTCGATAAACAATTAAACAAGGTTGATTTACCTACATTGGGTAATCCTACAATACCGCATTTTAAAGCCATAACTAAAAATGTATTTTTTTTGAGCTTGCAAAAATAGCTTTTTTGATGAATATACTTACTGCCGGTTATAAGCTTTGAGCAAATTATGCAACAAATTAACCATTATTGCTTTTGATGTACACATCGTGTTGCGGAAAAGGAATAGTTATATTGTTTTCCCTGAATTTTTGATCGATTTTAAAACGTATTTCGCTTTTTGTGTTTTCAACAATAAACGATTTGCGGGTCCAAAAGAAAAGCCTGAAATCGAGCGACGAATCGCCAAAATTTTCGAAACGAACAAAAGGCTTTGGATTATTTTCGACATGCTTCACCTGATCGGCGCATTCGAGCAGAACCTTCTCGACCAAACGCACATCGGAGCCATACGCTACACCAACAGCAACATCGAAACGGGTTTTTTCATCGAGCGCACTCCAATTCACCACATTGTCGGAAGTAAATTTCGAATTGGGAATAATAAGCATGATATTGTCGCGATTGCGTACTTTTGTTGTACGAAGGCCAATATCGGTAACTTCGCCAACAACATCGCCAACCTGAACAACATCGCGCACTTTTATTGAACCGTCGAAAAGAATGATTATTCCGGAAAAGAAATCGTTAAAAATGTGTTGCAAACCAAAACCAACACCCACCAACAAAGCCGAAATTGAAGCAATAAAGAAGGTTATTTTCACACCAAGTGCACCAATAGCAACCATTATGCCACCAATCCAAACCATATAGGTAATAATTTGCAGCAACGAATGCCCTTTACCGGCATCGAGTTGATCGCGTTCAATTTTGCGGTTCATCAAAAAATCGATAAACAACACTATCAGCCTAATAATAAAAATGATAACAACAAGCAGAAAGATTTTTTGAATAGTTATAGTGAGCCTTTCGCCCGAATAAATCACATACGAGAAAAAGCTTTGTGTATCGACATTCTGAAAACGAAGAATAAAAATAAGCCCGAAAATCCAAATAAAATAATTCACCGAACGCACGATAAGCTTTTTGAGCCTGACACCAAATTTATCGAGCATTTTTCTGCGACGTAGGTATAAACTCGAAAAAGTGCTCAACAATATCAAAACAACAATTGCAAATAGCAATATAAAAGTTTGGCTAAAGGTGAGTTCAAAGTCGCCAAACCTTATCAAAATTTGTTCTCCAAACTGTTTAAGCTTTTCCATAATTCATCAATTATTAAAAGTGTCTTCGATTAATTTTGGGAGCTCAATAGCTTTTACATCTTCTTTCAATTTGCCGTTAAATGCATACGAAATACGACCAGTTTCTTCCGAGACTATAATTATTTGTGCATCGGTAGCTTGCGACATGCCCAAGGCAGCACGGTGGCGCAAGCCCAGTTTTTCGTTTTTCATTTTTCGGTTACTAACCGGCAATACACAGCGTGCGGCTTTAATTGTATCGCCCTGAACAATCATGGCTCCATCGTGCAAAGGCGAGTTTTTAAAAAAAATAGTTTCGATTAAAGCAACCGACACTTCGGCATCGATCACTTCGCCGGTTTCAATAAATTCTCGCAATTCGGCCTTATTGGTGATTACAATTAGTGCCCCTGTTTTCGACTTGCTCATTATTTCGCAGGCAGCAACAATTTTTTTAACCTGCTGATTACTTATTTTATGAGAACTACCATTGAACAAGCCATCAATATTAAAACCTTTGTTGAGCAAGTTGTATTTTGTACCAATTAACAGGAAAAATTTACGTATTTCTTGCTGAAAAACTACCACCAGAGCCAAAACACCGGCAGCAATTACCTGCCCCATAATGTTGCCCATCAACTCCATATTGAGGCCTTTTACAACAATCCAGGCGATATAAAAAAAGAAAATACCCAAGAAAATATTGAAAGCAGCTGTACCCTTTATGGCCAAATACAGCCTGTAGAGTAAAAAAGCTACCAGCAAAATATCGATTACATCGAGTATGCGAACGGTAATAAAAGCTTGTATCATTGAGCAAATTCTTTAAGTTTTTCAAAAATGCTGACAGCTTCAACAGCAGCAACAACATCGTGTACCCTCAAAATTGATGCGCCGGCTTGAAGGGCCAAAGTATTCAGCACAGTTGTTCCGTTCAAACTATTTTGAGAATCGTGCCCCAATAGTTTGTAGATCATCGATTTTCGGGAAACACCTACCAACAAAGGTAATTCAAAAAAACGAAAAGTATCGAGGTGGTTAAACAACTCGTAATTGTGTTCAAGTGTTTTGCCAAAACCGAAGCCGGGATCGATAATTACATCCGACACGCCAAGCTCGTGTAAACGATAAACCCCTTCGCTTAAGGTTTTAATTACTTCTTTGGTTACATTGCTGTAACTTGGGTTGGTTTGCATGTTTTGCGGCGTACCTTGCATGTGCATCAGCACGTAAGGAACTTTAAGTTTGGCAACGGTTGCAAACATCTTTTCATCGAGCCTCCCGCCCGAAATATCGTTAATGATCACATCGCCAATTTCATTAACTACCGTTTCGGCCACATCGGCCCGAAAAGTATCAATTGAAAGTACAATGTCGGGGAATTTTTCTCGCAAAGCACGAAGTACAGGCAACAATCTGTCAAGTTCAATTTTGGCACTTAACAGGTCGGCACCCGGACGAGTAGAACAAGCACCAACATCAATAATATCAGCACCTTGCTCAATCATCAAAACAGCATGTTCTACAGCATTATCGATATCGAAAAAATGGCCGCCATCGAAAAACGAATCGGGCGTTATGTTCAAAATGCCCATCACCAATGCACGATCGGTTGTGAGCAATTGCCCCTTGTACCTTATCGTATTTTTGGGCTTAAAATATTTTTTATCTTTTGGGTTTACAATCATATTATTACCTGAAATAACATAAAAATGCATAGCAAAACTACAATAAAACAAGCTTAAATAAGCCTTTTTTTTCTACTTTTACAAAATTCGAAAAATTTATTGTCAACAAGCATTTATTCATATAACAAAATATGCAAAAAACAAACGAACAATACGATCACGTAATAGAAATTTGCCGTAGCATTTTTGAAAAGAAAATGAAAGACTACGGCATTGCCTGGCGCATTTTACGGGCAACATCGATGACCGACCAGATTTATATAAAAGCACAACGCATCAGAAGCATTGAAGATAAAGGAACACAGCAAATCGACGACGATATCAGATCGGAATTTATTGGTATCATCAATTATTGCTCAATGGCGCTTATTCAACTTGAGCTGGGGCCATCGGAAACCGAAGATTTAAGCTCCGATGAAACTTTAAGCAAATACTTTGGCAACCTGCAAACAGCAAAAGCCCTGATGATGCGCAAAAACCACGATTATGGCGAAGCTTGGCGAAACATGAGAATCAGTTCGTACACCGATTTGATTCTGATGAAGTTAAAGCGCACCAAACAAATTGAAGACAACATGGGCAAAACTATCGCATCGGAAGGTATTGACGCCAATTATCTCGACATGATCAACTATGCTGTTTTTGCCATGATAAAAATTGAATTTGAAGAAAATATAAAAAAATGAAGCTAATCAGAGAACTTTCAAGAATTATACTGGGTATAACCTTTGTTTTTTCAGGTTTCGTTAAAGGGATCGACCCACTGGGATCAACATATAAATTTATTGACTATTTCACTGTCTTTGGGACCGATTGGGCCAACAAACTGGCTTTCTTTCTTTCAATTTTGTTATCGGCAGTTGAATTTGGCATAGGTATAGGTTTACTTTTCAATTACCGAATGAAAATTTTCTCATGGTTGGTAGTATTGTTCATGGGATTCTTTTTACCATTTACACTTTGGATTGCCATTGCCAACCCTGTGCACGACTGTGGCTGTTTTGGCGATGCTTGGGTACTTACCAACTGGCAAACTTTCTATAAGAACATTATTTTGTCACTTATGGCCATTGTTGTTTTTTGGCAACGACAAAATTTTGTAAACAATTATAACATTCATTTTCAGAATACTTACTTTATATTTTTCATGTTGGTATTTGGTTTTGCCCAACACTGGTCGTACAACCACCTGCCCATTTTCGATTTCAGGCCATATAAAATTGGCAGCAATATTTCAGAAGGAATGATTATTCCCGATAATGTTGAACTCGACCAATACAAAACACAATTCATTTACAGAAACAAAAATTCAGGTAAAGAAAAAAAATTCAACGAAAAGAATTATCCGTGGCAAGACACAATTAACTGGGAATATGTTGATTCGAAAACCATTTTGGTAAAAAAGGGCTTCGAGCCACCTGTAAAAGATTTCACCATTGAAAACGAATATGGCGAAGATGTTAAAGATTACTTCTTGCTCGATCCGGGCTACACTTATATGTTGATATCATACGATTTAGAAAAAACAAATACCCGCAAACAGGAAAAAATCAACAATTTTGCACGCGAAGCCATTGATAAAGGCATGCATTTTATTTGCTTAACCTCGTCGCCACACGAACAAATCGAAGCTTTTAAGCAAGAACATCACGTGCCATACGATTTCTTTTTCTGCGACGAAATAACCCTTAAAACCATTATTAGGGCAAACCCGGGATTATTACTTACTCAAGAAGGAACAATAATCAATAAATGGCACTGGAAAGACATTCCAAAACTCGAAAAAGTAAAATATTAGTTAAACAAGAATGAAACACCGTACATGCCCAAACTGCCAATACAAATATTCTTTAAAGGAATATTACCGCATTGGATTAATAAAAATGTTTAACCCCAAATGGCATTGTAAAAATTGCAATACCTTATTGACATTTCATGCAGGCCGTCGTACTTTCTTGATATTCATAATAATAATGCCCATTGCCTTTTCATCGGCCATTATACCTTTTATGATGAAATATTTGCATTTTACAATCATATGGAGCATCATATTATTTGCAGTGTTGTTCTTATTTTGGATTTTGCTGATATTCAGTTTTGAATGCTTCGAACGAGCAGTAGATAAAAATTAATAACAAATATTTTACAAAAAAAACGTTTGGCGCAACAAGCACCAAACGTTTTTTTGTGATCCTGGCGGGGTTCGAACCCACAACCTGCGGCTTAGAAGGCCGCTGCTCTATCCAGTTGAGCTACAGGACCATTTCGTTTTCAATAGAAACATTGCCCTTTATTTAGCGGCTGCAAATATAAACAACAAAACTTAAAAACTGATAATTTTGGGCTTGTTAAGTGATAAAAATTGTCAACCAATTGTTCGAACATTCGCCCCAACTTAGCATAAATGCTTACTTTTTTGGCGAATAGGTGCGGCTTTCGATCAAATATTTTACATTTGCCACTTCAAAAATTAAAATTTTATAAAAATGAAAGCATTTGTATTTCCCGGTCAGGGAGCTCAATACCCCGGAATGGGCAAAGACTTGTACGAAAATTCGGCAATCGCCAAAGAGTTGTTCGACAAAGCCAACGAGATTCTTGGCTTCGAGATTACAAAAATAATGTTCGAAGGTACAGCCGACGAATTGAAACAAACCAAAGTAACCCAACCTGCTATATTTTTGCATTCGGTAATTCTGGCAAAAGTATTGGGTAACGAATTTAAGCCCGAAATGACTGCCGGTCATTCATTGGGCGAATTTTCGGCCTTGGTTGCTGCCGGTGCCCTTTCGTTCGACGATGGTTTGAGGCTTGTATCAAAACGTGCATTGGCCATGCAAAAAGCATGTGAAGCACAAGCATCAACAATGGCTGCTATTGTTGGTCTCGACGACCAAAGCGTTGAACAGGTTTGCAACGAAACCGATGGAATTGTTGTGGCTGCAAACTACAACTGCCCCGGTCAATTGGTTATTTCGGGAGCAGTTGATGCAGTGAATGCTGCATGCGAAGCCCTTAAAGCGAAAGGAGCAAAACGCGCATTGGTTTTACCTGTTGGAGGTGCTTTTCATTCACCATTAATGGAACCCGCGCGCGAAGAGCTGGCACAAGCTATCGAAAACACTAGCTTTAACCAACCATTGTGCCCTATTTACCAAAACGTTGATGCCCAACCACAAACCAATCCTGCAACAATTAAGCAAAACCTGATTGCCCAACTTACCGGCCCGGTACGTTGGACCCAAACTGTTGAAAACATGATAGCCGATGGCGCACTATCGTTTACCGAACTCGGACCTGGCAAAGTGCTTCAGGGCTTGGTAGCCAAGGTTAACCGCGAGGTACAAACCAACGGTTACGATAAACTACCGGAATAAAACATTTAACAATACAAAAGGCCTGTTGGAATAAATATTTTAATAATTCCAACAGGCCTTTCTATTGATGAATTTGTCAATTACGAACCACAAAACGTTCACTAATACTGTTCCCTTCGCTGCTCATGGTTAAAATATAAACACCAGCAGGCAGGTGCAAGCCAGCAAAAACCTCTTCGTAGAGACCACTGTTCAACTCATCTTTTTCAAAAGTAAAATAAAGTTTTCCTGACGCATCAACTATGTTGAATTGCAAAAGCATGGCTTGATCAATACTGTACTGCAAGTTCAGAATACTGTCGTTACTGTTAAAGTAAACGTTTTGTAAGCTGAATTCATTTTTAACTATCTCGTCAGCAAAAGTATGAACTGTCAAATCGGGCGATCCGGCTTCGTACCAAGCATTGTAAAACATTGTAGCAAAAGCAACCGAAGCATCGCTAAAAAGCTTGTTGGTAAAGTTTTCGGTCGAATCCCACATTGCAGCTAAATAGGCCGACGACGAAGTATTTGCATCGATAGTTCTGGCATAATTATCGGCAATTAAAATTGAATCGACATAAGGATAACATGAATACATATAATCAAAAACATAATCACGCACATCGGTCAATAATTCAATCTCAACAGAATCGAACTGAATATGAGTAATATACCTATTAATCATCGACGATTCGTAACGCGAATGAATACCTTTATTACCGGTTAATTGACCGTTATAATTCACCGTTAAGTGCAGGGGCATGTGCCCGTCGGCAACATAATGGCTCAAATCGGCAGCCAATAAAACAGCCTTATCGAAATCGGAACAAGAGAAGGCAGCTACCAACGAATCGTAAGTTATCAAAGTAGCCCAAGGCAAAGTACCTTGCTGTTTAACAAAGCTTTCGCCATACATAGCTACAGCAGAATCGTAATAATGAGGAACAAACCCAAGGCTGTCGAATCCGGGGTAATTGTCCATATCGATGTAATGTTTGATGCCCTCGGTATCGTCCCACGATTTACGTTTGTCGGCATCGCCCGAGTGCATGGCAATAACATCAACCCACATCTTTAGTTGTTCCATGCTTTGATGAAACGACTTTTCAGCACCTTCGCTAATCGATTTATGCCCTGTAAACCCCCACGATGAAAGTAAAAACCAAGCACCAATTGTAAAAATAACCCCAATACTATTCTTAAAAATTTTATTCATTCTATAATTTAAATTTGAACGCCAAAGAAAGCATTAAACTCAAGCAATAAAAGTGATAAAAATTACTCCTTCAAATTAATTTACACCAATACAAAACATTTTTTCCAAAATTCAAACATTTCGTCAAAAGCAATGTTTAAAAAGAGACATTTTTGTATTAAATAAAAACAATTGTATGAAACACATATTCTACTACTTAGCTATTCTTACACTGCTTTTTGTGTTAAAAATTCCAAACAGTTTTGGTCAAACCCAAAATTTTAGCATTTCCATAAAAGGATCGACAACCGGTTACGGCGGCGATTTGGTTTTCCAGTTTCACGAAAAAATGAGTGCACGAATTGGTGTCGACCACATGAAACTATCGTTCCCATTCGAATTTAAGCAAGACGGAATAGACTACAGTGCCAATGCAAGCATTAGAACAGGAACTATTTTGGCTTTGTACGATTACCACATAGCTGAATATGTGTTTGCAACAGCTGGCGTTGGTTTTAACAATTTCAACATCAACGCTTCAGGCGCTGCAAACAGCAGCCTCCCATGGGGCGATATTGAAATACCTGCCGAAAAAATTGGCACTTTTGTTTTCGATATTAAACCCAAAATGCGTTTATCACCCTATTTAGGTCTTGGTTTTGGCCGTACACTCAGTCTCGATAAACTTGTTGGGTTCTCGTTTGAGCTTGGTTCTTTTTTTCAAGGTGCCCCCGATATTTCAATTGAATCTGATGGTTTGTTGGCCCCCACTTCGGATCCCGACCACGGACAAGAAATACTTATTGAAGGACAGTTAAAACAGTACTATTTATACCCTGTTTTAAAACTAAACCTATCATTTAAAATTTTAAGCTTCTAAAAAATATAAATCATGGCAAAAATATTTAAATCGACAAAAATACTGGCTATAATAGCAGTAGTTTTACTCGTCAACACCAGTTGCAGCAATCTTTTCGATAATCTGATGCAAAACAAAGAAACCGGCGAAGAATTGCCATTTCTGCTACTCGATCAAAACTTTTTCGACACTAAATTGATGGTGCATTTAATTGATGCACAAACCGGCAACGAAATCAACAGCGACATTACCGTTTACCTAAGCGGCGACGACAGCCAAAACGTTGTCGATTTTAATGGCGAGCGCAACGAAAGCTATAAGGTAAACAATGGTTACTTCGAAGTAGCAATTGACCCTGCTGTTGTTCCAAGCGTCGATTCTCCTGTAAACCTTGTGGTTTACGCCAATGCCAAAAACTACAGCTGGTACTCGCTTCCTACCGAAGTTTCGATTGTTCAAAGCGGCCTAACCGATATAGTTGTTACAATGTACAATCAGGATAGTGAAAATTTGGAAGAAGTTGAAGAAGATGTTTTCTCGAATAGCATCAGCTCGCAAACAAGTATTTTGAAATCGGCCAACATCGGTATTCCGTTTGCCTATTCGGTCAATACCAACAAAAAGGGAGCTTATATTAACAAATACGAGCAAGTTAAGTACATGCTTGGCTACTATGTTTACTTTCACATTCAACCCAAATTTTTCAACACAAATTACGAAAGAGTAAAACTTAGTGCTAAAAACTATACCGGAAGCAACATGAACAATTTTGGGTTTTTCGGTAGTTATATTCAAAATAACCAGTTAACTACAATCAACCAATTACAAACAAATTCAGATAACAGCAACATCAAAAATTTCATGTTTTATGGGGCTACAAAAGAAGACATAGAAAAGTGTTCATCGGTATTTAAAGTAAACATTACCAAAGAAGATCAAAAGCCGGGCTCGGCCAAATTTTATTACAAGATGGTTTTTTCAAACGGATCGACCAAAACAGGCTATATTTCAGCAAATTTTCCTGTAACCGACAGTAAAACAAAGCAAGAAACATATACCAAATCGGTTTACATTACATCGATATATTATCCGGCGGGCAATAAAAGCACAACATTTGAAATATACCCCGATGCCCAGTACGAATTCACTTCGGATACAAAGCAAACTTACAACAATGGCCCATGCGGCGAAAGCTTCGATATTGGCATCAAAACAAAAACCGACTTAAAGCCATACAAAATAATTGCAACCATTGGCTGCAAAAACACACCGGGTGTTGCAGCAGCGCCGTCAATTTCGGGTAAGTTTAACGAGAAAGGAAAAACCGAAAAAACCAATTTTGTTTTTAACGGTGGCGTTTGTGTATTGCAATTAAAAGAGAATACCGACTACACAATTGAAGCAAAGTACAATAATACAAGTGTTCAGTTTGATTTTACAACCGACAAATCGAAAACAAACGAAGTAATTGCACTTGCATTACAAAAATTTACCGAACTCGAAAGTATAAATATAGCGTTTGGAGAGGAGCCTAAAAACGGAAATCCGCAAAACATTAATGTTTCGGTTGTTTATAAACAAGATCACTGCCCATTGCAATAATTAATAAACTTAACATTTGGTAAGGTTGTAAAGCTTTTTTACAACCTTATTTTTTTGCTTACAAAAATCGAAGCTCAAAGTGGCCATAACGTAAAATGTTTTACATTTGTGACGCAAACATGCCTTAAGCAACAATTTTTATTTTATGCTACACGAAAATCTGGTAATCATACCAACTTACAAAGAAAAAGAAAACATAGAAAAGATCGTTCGCTATGTTTTTCAGTTAAAAACTGAATTCCACATACTTATAATTGACGACAATTCGCCCGACGGCACAGCCGACATTGTAAAAGAACTGATGAAAGAGTTTGTTGGCAAGCTTCATTTGCTTGAACGGCCCGGAAAACTAGGTTTGGGCACAGCCTACATTACCGGTTTTAAATGGGCACTTGAAAATAACTACAAATACATTTTTGAAATGGATGCCGATTTTTCGCATAACCCCGACGATTTGTCGCGGCTATACGAAGCCTGTAAAAATGGTGCCGATTTGGCGATCGGATCGCGTTATTCAACAGGAATAAACGTTGTTAACTGGCCGCTTAAACGGGTACTTATGTCGTATTTTGCATCGTTGTATGTACGCATAGTAACCGGAATGCCCGTACACGACTCAACCGCCGGCTTTGTTTGCTACACCAACAATTTGCTCAACACCATCGATCTCGATAATATTCGAATGAAAGGTTACGGTTTTCAAATTGAAATGAAATTTACAGCATGGAAACACAAAGCCAAAATTAAAGAAGTTTCCATAGTATTTATCGACAGGCAAGAAGGCACATCGAAGATGAGCGGCGGAATTTTCAGCGAAGCACTTTTTGGTGTTGTTAAAATGAAATGGCGCAGTTTATTTAAAAAATATAACAGAATATCGGCATAAATGAACAGCTCCGCTACCGGGGCTGTTTCTTTTAATAAAATTTGTATGATATGAAGACACTCATAAAAAATGCAAGTATAGTAAACGAAGGCAAAACATTTAAGGCTTCGGTTTTGATCAATAACGACATTATTGAGCAAATAATTACCGGTGACGCACTGCCCCAATGCGACCAAACAATTGATGCCGAAGGACTGTTGCTTTTCCCCGGCGTAATCGACGATCAGGTGCATTTCAGAGAGCCGGGGTTAACCCATAAAGCCGATATTTATACCGAATCGAAAGCTGCTGTTGCCGGAGGCATCACCTCGTTTATGGAAATGCCCAACACCAATCCACAAACTGTCACCATTGATTTATTGGAACAAAAATTTGAAAAAGCCGCCCAAGTTTCGCTGGCCAACTTTTCGTTTTACATTGGTGCAACCAACAACAATATTGATGAAGTGTTGAAAGCCGACCCAACAAAAGTTTGTGGCATAAAGTGTTTCATGGGCTCATCAACCGGCAATATGTTGGTTGAAGGCGAAGGTCTGACCACACTTTTTAAGAATGCTCACATGTTGGTTGCCACACATTGCGAAGAAGAAGCCATCATAAAAGCCAATACCGAAAAGTATTTTCAAAAATATGGCGAAAACGTACCGATTGAATGCCACCCAAAAATACGAAGTGCAAAAGCCTGTTTTCAATCCACTTCGAAAGCGGTTGAGCTGGCGCTTAAATACAACACAAGGTTACACGTACTGCACCTTTCAACGGCCATTGAACTCGATTTGTTTATAAAAGGCGACATCAATAATAAAAGAATTAGTAACGAAGTATGTGTTCACCATTTGTGGTTCGACGATAACGACTACGCCAAAAAAGGTTCGTTAATAAAATGGAACCCTGCCGTAAAAACCGAACACGATAAGCACTCGTTGCAAAAAGCACTACAAACAGGCCTTATCGATGTAGTAGCAACCGACCATGCACCACATACCCTCGACGAAAAGAACAATTCTTATTTTAAAGCTCCTTCGGGAGGTCCGCTGGTACAGCACTCGTTGGTAGCCATGCTCGAAATGGTAAAAAATGAAACTTTCAGCTACGAATTGGTGGTTGAAAAAATGTGCCATCACCCTGCCATTATTTTCAATGTTAAAAACAGGGGCTACATACGCGAAGGCTACAAAGCCGATTTGGTGCTAATTTCAGCCAACGATGATTGGAATGTAAATAAATCGAACATTTTGTACAAATGCGGGTGGTCGCCATTCGAAGGGCAAAACTTTAGCCACAAAGTTGTGAGCACTTTTGTAAATGGCAAACAAGTTTACATTAACGGCGAATTCGACGAAACGCAAAAAGGTGAGCGTTTGCAATTCGACCGATAAACTATGTACAACAAAGTTTAATTGGTTGAATGCGTTTTAAAAAAGCCAATCATTTTTTTCAATTTATAAGCTTCGTCGGTAAGTATTGTTGAGCTGTTGGCCATTTCTTCCGAAGTTGAAGCATTACGCTGGGTAGCAATGTTCATATCCTGAATGGCATTATTAATTTGAGTAACACCTGCATTTTGCTCAATGGTTGCCCTGTTGATCAAATCAACCAATTGCAAAGTTTTCTCCATATCGGGAACAATCTCGTCGAGCAGAGCAATGGCTGAATTCGATTGATCAACAGTATCTTTCGATATTTTTTCAATCACCACTGCGGCATCTTTACTTTGGTTCGAAAGATTTCGCACTTCTCGTGCCACAACACTAAAGCCTTTTCCGAATTCGCCTGCCCTGGCAGCTTCAACACCAGCATTCAGCGATAAAATATTGGTTTGATAAACAATATCGTTGATAATTTTAATTCGTTCGGTAATTTCGTTCAGGTAATTAAGGGCTTTTAAAGTAGCCTCGCTCCCCTGCTTTACCCTTTCGTTGGTAAGCATAGCAATGTTTTTCGATTCGTCGGAATGGTCGGTTGTATTTTGAATAATGCCCACCATCTCTTCCATCGACGAAGACACTTCTTCGAGGTTACTGGCCTGCAATGCAGCCGATTGAGCCATTTCGCCGGCAGCCTGTTTTATTTGTTCGCCCATGTTGGTCAAATTCACAAAGCTTTCGTTAATGCCATTAATAATTTCGTGGTAATTGCTTTGCATTTTATGAAGAGAGCGGGCAATTTCGCCCATTTCATCGTTCATTTTCAGAAAACGATTGTTTATTGTTAATGTCAAATCGCCATCAGCAACTTTTTTTAAATCGCGAATTGCATACGACAAGGGCATTTTAATCATACGGAAGACCGAATAAGCAAATAAAAATATTACAACAATGGCAACCGGCATCGAAATATGATATGGATAAACATCGGGCAGACCATTCGAAATACGAATATTAACCGCTAAAAACAAAAGACTAAAAAGCCAAAGAATTAGAATTCGCGACAACATTGAATTTTTAAACATCAAGCGAATAACAAAAGCACCAAGAGGGCCGGCA
>JAFGAF010000244.1 GCA_016933815.1 Prolixibacteraceae bacterium | reverse complement strand
TAACCAAACCATTCGGCAAATCAACGTTTTCCAAAACTATGTGAAAGACAGCATTCACCTGCACCAGCCCCTGCACGATGCTTTTGAGTTAAGCAACCAACATTTTGCCATTAATAAAATCATTAACCAAGCCATTAGCGGCATAAAAGGGCCGGTACACATTAACGTGCCCATTGCCGAGCCTTTGTATGTCGATTTGCCGGTTTGTTCAAACAACATTATCATATACCAACCCGAAACCATTGAACCAAGCAGCACAAAGCCCCTTGTTGAGCAATGGGCAAAAGCCACCAAAAAGCTGATTGTGTGCGGCGAAACCGCTCCTAATGAAAAAATTAATGAAATAATAGGCCGTTTGGCATCACAGGAGGGGATAGTGGTTTTGGCCGAGCCCATTTCAAACCTTCACCACCCAAATATTGTGGCCGAAATCGACCGTGCCATGATGTTGATTGAAACACTGCCTTTGAGCGATTTTCTACCCGATTTGCTCATTAGCTTTGGCGGCCCGGTGGTTTCGAAGCGCTTAAAACAATGGCTCCAAAAACAGCCCGGCTTGGTGCATTTTCGCCTTTCGGACGATGAAGATAAAATAGATACCTATCAAAACCTAACTGAAACTATTATTGGCGAAACCGAAGTACTGCTTAACGAACTGATCGATACAGGAACAAATGGCGATGAGCACTTCAACCAACAATGGCAAGCCGTACTGCAAAAAACTGCCGACAGGCATTCACAATATTTAGCAGCAGCTCCTTTTTCCGATTTAAAAGCCATTGCGCACGTGTTGAACGCTGCGCCCAACGGCAGCAATCTTCATTTGGGGAACAGTACCCCGGTGCGTTACGGGCAGCTTTTCAACCTTTTGAAGTTTACTGCTGTTTACGCCAATCGAGGCGTTTCGGGCATCGACGGTTGTGTTTCGACGGCAGCGGGTGTGGCTTCGCAAAGCTTACAAACCAACCTGCTCATTGTTGGCGACCTCAGCTTTGTATATGACTCGAACGGGCTTTGGAACAAAAACCTGAAAAGCAATTTCAAAATTGTGGTGATCAACAATGGTGGGGGCGGCATATTCCGCTTGTTGCCCGGTTCGGACCAAACTGCCGGGTTCGACGAATTTATCGAAACACAACATCCGGTTTGTATCGAAAAAATTGCAGGGGCTTTTGGTGTAGAATACTTTTCGTGCAACAAAGGGCAAGACTTCCAAACGGCCTTTACCGATTTTATCAACTGGGAACAATCGCCTGCATTGATCGAAATTATTACACCTCGATTAGAAAATGCGCAGGTGTATAAAAATTACGTCGAAAAGATTAAATTCGTGGGCTAAAAATTTCAATCAACATTTCAAACACAACAAGCTGAATGAAAGCCTTTTATTCTATTGGGTTATTGGTGCTCTCGAATGTGTTCATGACCCTTGCCTGGTACGGGCATTTAAAGTTTAAAGAGTTTAAATGGTTTTCGGCTTTGCCGCTCATTTTGGTCATCCTCATCAGTTGGGGGATTGCCTTGTTTGAATACGTACTACAAGTGCCCGCCAACCGCATAGGTTTCCGCGAAAATGGCGGCCCGTTCTCCTTAATTCAACTCAAAGTGATCCAGGAGGTGATCACTTTAACCATATTCATGATTTTCACCCTGTTTGCTTTCAAGAACGAAACCTTTAGGTGGAACCATTTT
>JAFGAF010000243.1 GCA_016933815.1 Prolixibacteraceae bacterium | reverse complement strand
CTATTTGTTTTATATCGCTTGTTGGGCGGGTTGGGTATTGGGTTGGCTTCGGCACTTTCGCCAATGTATATTGCCGAGATATCACCATCGGATATTCGTGGACGTTTGGTGTCTGTTAATCAGCTTACAATAGTAATTGGTATTTTAGCGGCTCAAATTATTAATTTGCTTATTGCCAGAACTATTCCCGATGGTTCAAGCGATGAGTTCATTCGTCAATCGTGGAATGGGCAGTTTGGGTGGCGTTATATGTTTTGGGCAGAAACCATCCCGGCTGTTGCCTTTTTCATACTTGCATTCTTCATTCCTGAAAGCCCCAGGTTTTTAATAAAAACAGGTGCTATAGCTGATGCCGGAAAGATTTTGTCAAAAATTGGGGGAGAAGAATATGCTATTTCCGAGGGAAAGAATATTCATTCCACTATTAATAAAGTAAGCAAAAAAGTTAATTGGAATGAGTTGTTCTCTAAAAAACATCGAAAAGTAATTGTAATAGGGTTGGTTCTTGCTGCCTTTCAGCAATGGTGCGGCATTAATGTAATATTCAATTACGCCGAGGAGATATTTACTTCGGCCGGATACTCGGTTGGCGATATGCTTTTCAATATAGTAATTACTGGAGTTGTGAATCTTGTATTTACCTTGTTGGCTATTCAAACTGTCGATCGTTTAGGACGTAGGAAGTTGTTGTTAATTGGAGCGGCTGTTTTGTCGGGCATTTATCTTACTCTTGGAGCATGTTTTTTTCTCGAAGTTAAAGGCTTTGTTATGTTGATTCTGGTTGTGGCTGCAATTGCTGCTTACGCCATGACGCTTGCTCCGATAACCTGGGTTATTTTATCCGAGATTTTTCCCAACAGCATTCGGGGTGTTGCTATGTCAATGGCAACTTCTGTTTTGTGGATAGCCTGTTTCGGGCTCACTTTTTCATTTCCTATTCTTAACCAATGGCTCAATGCAAGTGGTACATTTTGGCTGTATGCAATTATTTGTATAGCAGGCTTTGTTTTCATATTCAAAATGGTAGCCGAAACTAAAGGAAAATCACTTGAAGAAATCGAAAAATATTACCAAAAAAATAATTAGCCATGAAAAACCTATTTATACCATTCGTCCTTGTAATATTTGTTCTGGGATGCTCGAAACAAAGCAATTTCGAAATTGATCTTTCGGGTGAATGGGGCTGTCAATTAGATAGTTTGAATAAGGGGGAAGTTGAAAAATGGTTTGCTAAACCTTTCCCAAAAACAATTCAATTGCCAGGCGCTTTACGTGATTATAACATCGGAAACGAGCCCGATTTAAATACGAAATGGACTGGAAGTATTTACGATAGCTCATGGTATTTCAATCCGGCAATGAAGAAATACCAGAAACCGGGAAATATGAAATTTCCTTTTTGGTTAACTCCCGAAAAGCATTTTGTTGGAAAGGCTTGGTATCAGAAAAAAATTAATATACCCGATTATTGGACAGGTAACAGTATTGAGCTATATCTGGAAAGGCCTCATTGGCAAACAACTGTGTGGTTCGATAGTGTTAAAATAGGCGACTTTAACAGCTTGTCGGTTCCGCATCGGTTTATTATTCCCGGTCATTTTGTTACCAAAGGAACCCATATTTTATCTGTAAGAGTTGACAATGCTATTCATGAACTCGATCCGGGCATCAATTCTCATAGTATTTCAGACCATACGCAAGGCAATTGGAATGGAATTATTGGAGATATGAAGGTGCGGGCTGTAAATCCGACTCGTATTGAAACAATTAAAATAACACCCGATTTAACAATCAATAGTGTAAAAGTAGCCATCCATCTCAGCCAAGGCGCTAAAGCCTCCAATCTGGACTTAAACATCGAAGTTGAAGGGTACGACAATCGGGATTTAGTTACTAATTTTTCAAGCAAGTGGCCTGAAGGTGCAAATTCATTTTCGGTTGCTCTGCCCATGGGATCGAACTACAAAACGTGGAGTGAGTTTAATCCAAATCTTTATAAAATGCATGTTTCGTTGGAGAACATTGATGGCGTTTTGGATACTCAACATGAAGTATTTGGTATGCGTGAATTTACTGTAAACAACAAACACTTCGAAATAAATGGCATCCCGGTTTTTTTAAGAGGAACTACTGAATGTTGTGTTTTTCCACTTACAGGATATCCGCCGACTGATGAAACAGATTGGGCCCGAATTTTTGAAATTTGCAAAAATCATGGTTTAAACCACATGCGTTTTCACTCGTATTGTCCACCCGAGGCGGCTTTCTCTGCTGCCGATAAGGCTGGTTTTTATCTTCAGGTTGAAGGCCCAAGCTGGGCAAAGTATTCAACCGCGCTTGGATATGGTGAGCCAATTGATCAATACCTGATGGATGAAACCAAAAGAATTATTGATGAGTATGGAAATCATCCGTCATTTGTGATGATGGCTTATGGAAACGAACCTTCGGGCAGGTACGTTGGCTACCTCGAGAATTGGGTCGATCATTTTCGAAAATACGATCCGCAAAGGGTTTTTACAGGAGCTTCAACCGGACGCAGTTGGGCAATCATCGAAAACAGCGATTTTATTGTGCGCTCCCCACCTCGAGGGTTGAAGTGGAAAGACCAACAACCTGAATCGGTTTTCGATTACCGAAATAACACCGAAGGGCAGCAACGCCCATATGTTACATTTGAAATGGGGCAGTGGTGTGCATTTCCAAATTTTAAGGAAATAAAAAAATATACGGGGGCATTAAAAGCCAAAAATTTCGAACTGTTTCAGGAAGAATTAGAGCTTAATCACATGGGCGATCAGGCCAATGAGTTGCTTTTGGCATCGGGCAAATTGCAAGCTTCTTGTTATAAACAGGAGATTGAAGCAACTTTGCGAACACCTAATCTTGCCGGTTTTCAATTATTAAGCTTGAACGATTTTTCAGGTCAAGG
>JAFGAF010000242.1 GCA_016933815.1 Prolixibacteraceae bacterium | reverse complement strand
GTAGTTAATGTAGTGCTTTGTTAGTTTCATATTATTTCAGGTTGCAGGTTACAGGTTTCAGGTTACAGGTTTCAGGTTTAACTACGCTTCGCTCCGTTGATTTCCGCTAAGCTCCAATTCAGGTTAAACTTAGCTGCGCTACGATTCAGGTTTCAGGTTGTTCAGAGCTTAACTTGGAACTTGAAACTTAGAACTTTAAATCTTTTTGTTTGATACTTGGAACTTGGAATCCTTTCTTTTATTTAAATTTATGTCCTTTGTATTCGCATTGTTTTAGATAATCGGAAAAGCTTCTTATCTGTTTGCTTAAAGCTAAACATTCTGCTTTATGTAAGTTAAAGTCCTGTTCTGAAATATATTCAAAATCCATTGCACGATACAGCTGAGAACGTGTTTCTCCAATAGAACCTTTTGAGATATTTAAAAACTGAATAAACTCACGGTTACCATCCCGCTCAAATCCTTCAGCTATGTTATCCATTGCAGAACCTGACGATCGTCGTATTTGATCAACCAATGAAAAATCTTTTCTGAAATGCTCCTTTTTAGTCAGAACGTTTATTATTTTACATATCTCCCGTGCTTTTTGCCATATTTCCAGGTCTTCGAATTGTTTGATAGTTGCCATTTTTTACATTTTTAAGTTTAAATTTCTGTTTTATATAATTTCAGGTTTCAAGTTGCAGGTTGCAGGTTTGTTCTGTGCTTAACTTGGAACATGAAACCTGGAACTTGGAATCTTTTCTTCTCAAATAATAATAACACAAGGGTATAAAGTACAAACTCACGATAGTACCTACCAACATGCCGCCAATGATGGCCAAAGCCAGCGGGCGTTGCAAATCGGATCCCATTCCACCGGTAAAAAGGAAGGGCGTTAATGCAAGTATGGTGGTGATACTGGTCATGAGTATGGGCTTGAGCCTGCGCTTACCGGCAACCGATAAGGCACGCATCAACGAATACCCCTCATTTTGTAATTGTTTTATGGTATCGACTTTCAAAATAGAATCGTTGATAATGATACCGCTCATCACCACGATGCCAATTAAGGACATGAGGTTGATGCTGCTACCGAATATCCACAAAAACAACAAGGCCCCGAATATATCAATGGGAACTTCGAGCAACACAATGATGGGCAGGGTAAGCGACTCGAACTGTGCCGCCAAAATGAAAAACAACAGGCTTAACGATATCAACAGGATAATAATTAGCTGTCCCACCATTTCGCGGTTGCTGAAATAACTACCGGTGAAGCCGGCTTCAAAAAGATCGTCGTTTTTAAGCAAGCGCCGAACCTTGTTCATGAGGCTTTCGGGTTGATGGTTATTTAAAGGCAGGTTGATGGCGTAATACTCCCCTTCGCGGCCTGCCAATATGGTTTTTAAATCGTAATCGGGTACGCGCATGAATAATTCCCTTACCGGTATTTGTTCCCCCTTACTGTTCGTGATGCTTGTTTGGCCAATAATCTGGTCGAGGTTGCGTGCTGTGCCACCCATTACCACCGGCACAAAATCGTTGTTATCGGTTAACAATGCAATGCGGTTTTCGTTGAACATGGTCCTCAGTTTGTTGTACAAATCGTTGTACGAAACATTGTACAGCAATAATTTTTCTGACGAGGCTTTCAGCAATGTTTGCTCTTGCCACACAATTGGATCCAGTGTCAGTTCTAGGCTATCGGCAAGCATTTGCCTGGTGTTTTTCAAATAGGTTTTGTGATGCTGGCGGTAGTCGTCGATGGCTCGCAAACGGGCTACCAGCGGCGGCTCGTTATCGGCAAAAACCACATTGAAGATATTGTCGGCATCGCTAAACGAGCAAGCTGCACCAGCCGATATTTGCTGTAACAGTTTTTGTGTTAACATTTTCACCGAATCGATAGCCGATGGGCGCTTGAGCTTGAGGTACAGCAAGGCCTCGGCCTGCCCTTCGGTTTCGGCTTTGCTCATCAAAAACTGCTGTTCGCCAATCATGCCCGTGTAATTTGCCGAATAAGCTTCTAATCCATCAATTAACTGCCCGAAACGGTATTCGTTTTCATCGATATTGATGCGGTCGTTCCAGTCGATACCAATCAGCAGTTCATCTTTTTCCATTGGAGGCAATTTACTAATAGGCAAAGCCTTGTACAAAGCAACACCGGCAAGCAACATAAGCAGAATGAGTATCCAAACGCTTCGTTGGTGCCTCATTACAAAGCGAAAACCCCTTTCGTACATCTCTTCGTAATTCACCCGGTTGGCTTTCTGCATCAAGCGATCAATCTTATTTGTTTTTCCTTTTCGGAAAAGCAGCATGTAATAAACTGGCAATATGGTAATCGACACGGCCAACGAGGCAAACAAGCCAATGGTAATGGCCATGGCCTGATCGTAAAACAATGCGCCTGTTATGCCTTCGATAAATATGAGCGGAATAAATACGGCACAGGTGGTTAGCACCGAGCTCAACAAGGGACGGATTAC
>JAFGAF010000241.1 GCA_016933815.1 Prolixibacteraceae bacterium | reverse complement strand
CTTTTTGAAGACAACGACAGCACCGTTTATTTTATTTGGGGCAACGGACTTGTACGAAAAATGAACAATGAAATGACCGATTTTGCCGATGACGAAGTACGAACACTAACCGATATATCAGGCAACAGACTAAATATAAGCGGAATAACCATCAATAAAATTAACAACTCCTATGTTGTTTCAGGTTCAAAACCGTCAAATTCGGCATTAAACAAGTCGGAACAAGAAAGCTACAACAACGAAAAATACATCGATACCCGTTCCGATGGAATCATTGCAACTTCGAATACATTGTTTGGCCGCTACCGATACAATCGCTATCACTTTCCACATGCCGGAGGAGGGCAGCTTTTTGCCGATTTCAAACAAAAATATTATTACACCTTTGCGGGAACCGATGCCGCAAACCCAATGGCTTCGAACCCTACCCTTTTGCCCATAAAACTCGACTCAAGCGGTATTTTCAGTCTCCAATACAAGCTCGAACCCTATCCAAATCACAAACAACCAATTGTGTATGTCTCAACCAATGGCAACAATTCAAACGGAAACACGTGGAACAACGCATTCACCTCTATTCAAAATGCAATACAAGCTGCCATGCATGGGGCACAAATTTGGGTTGAACAAGGAACATACGATGGACCTGTTGAAATAAACTTGCGCGAAGGGCTTTACATTTTTGGCGGTTTTAAAGGCGATGAGACCGAACTTGAACAACGCGACCCGCAAAAGTACAAAACCACCATAACCGGTCGCAACTACGTAAAAAATGTAATATCGATAAAAACATGCAGTTATATCCGCATCGACGGGTTTACCATAACAGGGGGCAATGCCAGCGGAGGCAGCATGTACCAACAATATGGCGGCGGCATTCATATTCTGGGCGGCGGCGAAAGTATCCGAATACTAAACTGCCGTTTCGAAAACAACAAAGCCAGTCAGGATGGCGGCGGTTTATACGCATCAATTGGTGCAGCACCACTGCTTATTAACTGCTCGTTTGTAAACAATTTTTCGATGAATAACGGAGGTGGAGCTGCTATTTATGCCAATACGCCAAATGGTTACAAAGTGCGGATGATCAACTGTACCTTCGACAACAATACAGCTTATGCCCAAGGCGGCGCCATATTTTTCGATTCGAACAAACGCAATTACGGCATGTTGAACCTTACTAACTGCCTGATAGTTAACAACAGCACTTTTGGCGAAGAAGGTACCATTGTGATGAACGGAAATGCAAATTTAGTTATGGCCAATTCAACCATTTGTTTTAACAAAGGTGTTGCTACAGGCGCAGCTATTGCCGGACTTGGACAAGTGCCAGCTAAAACCCGTATTTACAATTCAATATTTTATTACAACAGCGGCGGTGTACTTTTTTCAATCGAAGGTGAAGCCGAAAATCCCGAACGCACTACTCAACCTAATATTTGGGTGCAATTTGTAAATTGCCTTTTCGAACAAAACAAAGTGAATGCCTTGGTACAGCGCAACTTCGACAAAAGAAACTGGGACAATGTTGATAAGCTCAACCAATCGGTAATGGGGCAAAACTGCCTTTTGGGCGACCCGCTATTTATCAATCACTTTGAACAAAATTACCGCTTAAAAAGCAATTCATCGGCGCAGCGTAAAGGCAGTGCTTCTTTCTTTTTCGATTTCGATATGGATGGAAAACCCCGTAAAACGGGAAGTATTAATGTTGGATGTTACTAAAGTTTATTTCAAACGGCCACGCTTTATCAGGTACGATTGCAATACATGCCTGAAATCGTCGTTAATATCGGCTTCAATTATATCGATATGGTATTGGCCGCATTTAAGTTTTAAATCATTAACCATTTCGTGCATTACACGGGCATATTCGCGCCTTACCTCTTGTGGTTTCAACTTAATCACTTCGCCTGTTTCCAAATCAACAAAACGGTGCGGACGGTTCGAATAAACCAGTTCCTCCTCGTGTTTTTTATCGCTTACATGAAAAAGAATTACCTCGTGTTTGTTGTACCTCAAGTGCTGTAAGGCTTGATATATTTCATCGGGATTGGCAGCGTTAATCATGTCGGAGAAAATGACCACCATTGAACGCTTGTGAATATTATCGGCAATTTGGTGCAATACTTCAACAGCATTGGTTCCACGTTTCAATGCTGCTTTATCGGGTTTCAGCAAATCGCTAAGCTGGCTATAAAGCAAATCGAGGTGAACCGACGAAAGCCTTGGCTCAACATGAAAATCAACCTTATCGGAAAAAAGCGACAAGCCCGAAGCATCGCGTTGGCGGCGCATCATGTAAATTATGGCGGCACTGCAATACACCGAAAACGAAAGCTTGTTCAGTTGAAAATTTTTGCCTTTGTGAAACGGAAAAAGCATCGACGACGAAGTGTCGATAACCAATTGGCAGCGCAGGTTGGTTTCTTCTTCGAACTGTTTCACATACAGGCGCTCCGAACGGCCGTAAAGTTTCCAGTCGATGTTGCGGGTCGATTCGCCTTCGTTGTACTGGCGATGTTCCGAAAACTCAACCGAAAAACCGTGAAAAGGGCTTCGGTGCAAGCCGGTTATGAAACCTTCAACAACCTCTTTGGCAATCAGGTCCAGGTTGTCGAAATCCTGAAACTCCTCTAAGTTATGTAAGTTGGTAATGTATTCCATGGCCATCAAAGATACTACATTTAACCAATTCCGGGAATATTGATTCCGGTAATCTTTCGGTACAAATCAAGCGCATAAACATCGGTCATGCCCGAAACAAAATCGAGTACCGATTGCACCTTTGAATAAGCCGATGCGTCGGGTTCAACCATAAACTGCTCGGGGAAAAGCTTTAGCAGCTTCGAGTTGTATTTGTTCTGCGTTAACATGGCATTGATAAAATGCTCCATTAATGTGCTGATTACCTTGTAGCCCGCCAGTTCAATTTCAATTACCGAATGATCGGCATAAATACGTTTTACCGATACATCAACAACTTTTTGCATGGCACTTTGGGCTACGGGCGATATTTCGTTTATAAGTGAATGTTGGTATTCTCCGTTCAAAATGGCATCGAGCTTATTGGTAAAAACATGCACACACTCGTTTACCAAACGGCTGATTACCCCGGCCCTTAAAAACGAAATTTGTTCGTTGGGGTCGGTTACTTCATCCAGTGTTTCGTTAATAGTTTTAAGGCTTTGAGCATCGTCGGCACTATTGTAAAAATTCAAATAAAGGTTTTTGGTTTCGTCGTACGAAAGGATCCGCAGCTTGTGGGCATCCTCAACATCCATTATTTGATAACAAATATCGTCGGCTGCTTCGACCAAAAAAACCAAGGGGTGCCGTGCATATTTAACTCCGTTGGCTGCGGTTTTCTTTAATCCAAGGCATTGGGCTATTTCAATAAAAGTATCTTTTTCACTTTGAAAAAAGCCAAACTTAGGTTTTGTAGCCAATGTCGATTCGTAAGGATATTTTACAATTGATGCCAACATGGTGTAGGTGAGCGCAAAACCACCAATCCTGCGACCTTTAAACTGGTGACTTAAAATTCTGAAAGCGTTTGCATTACCATCAAAAAGGGTAAGGTCTTTCCATTCGGCCTCACTTAGTTCGGTACGCAAACTACGCCCTTCGCCATTGGTAAAAAAAGCTTTTATGGCATCTTCGCCCGAGTGTCCAAAAGGAGGGTTGCCCATATCGTG
>JAFGAF010000240.1 GCA_016933815.1 Prolixibacteraceae bacterium | reverse complement strand
GATTGTATGATTCTTCGGACATTTCAACACCATCAACTTTCGATAAAACAAAGTTGGTACGGTTAACTACGTGGTAATTGTCGCGCCAAATCCATTGGTCGCCAATTTCGATGGTACCCGGTGAATTGAGGTTGTCGTACTCTAAATACCATTGTTGCGATGAGTTCCAAACCTCATCGCCACGAACGGCGTCCATGGTGTAGCCAACGCGGGCAAAAGTACCTTCGAGGCGAATACGGTTGTAACACGAGATAACTGCCTCCTGAAGTTCTGCTTCTGAATCGCCAAAATCGAAGGTTGTTTGGTTATTCGGGTTTATAACATCGAGTTGGTCGTTGCAGGCAGTAAAGCCTCCAACAAGCGCCAATATTATAATGATTATATTTAATTTTTTCATATTGTTATCTTATTATAGATTAGACTTTTAAAATGAGAAGTGAACTCCGAACATTAATGTACGTGGTGTTGGGTACGACGCATAGTTGTATCCGGGTGTAAATGTGCCTCCGGCAAAATCAACATTGTATCCTTTGTATTTCGACAAAGTGAACAAGTTTTGACCCGAAGCATAAATACGTACGCCGTTAACATAACCGCCAAACCAACTGTTCGGGAGATTATAACCCAATTCGATATTGGCAATTTTAAGGTACGATGCATTTTGCAAGAACCGTTGGCTGAACATATCGTTGGTGATTGAACCTGTCGATTTGTAAGCCACGCGGGGCACGTCGGTATCGGTGTTGTCTTCTCTCCAGGCATTCAGCATGTCGGCATTTTTGTTGAGTGCACCATACGAGCTGCGCAAAGTAACATCAACAAAATCGACCGCTTTGAAACCAGCTGCACCATAAGTCGATACGCTTAATTCAAGCCCCTTCCATTCGGCATGAAAATTCAAACCATAGTTGATTTTTGGCAAACCGCTACCCAAAAATTGTTGGTCTTCGTTGGTAATTTCGCCATCGTTGTTCAAGTCGGCATAAGCAACATCGCCGGGTTTAGCGCCCGGCTGGTTAATAATTTCGCCTTCGGAATTGATGTGGTTGTCGATTTCTTGCTGCGACTGGAAAATGCCTTCGTAAACGTAGCCGTAAAATTCACCCACTTCGCGGCCCACTTCGGTACGGCAATAGCCATCGGTACGTGGCTCGCCCGAAACGCCCAACTTGGTTACTTTGTTGTTGAGTGTCGATAAGTTCGATGTGATGTCGAATTTTACTGCATTGTCGTAATTGTGGTAAGCCAACAAGAACTCAAGACCCGAGTTTTCCATGGTTGCCGCATTCATGGTAACCGTTGCGTTGGTAGCCCCAGCATTGGCGGGTACTGCTACACTGTAAAGCAAGTCTTCGGATGTTGATTTGTACCAGTCGAAGGTGAATTCCAACTGATTGTTGAACATTCCCAAATCGAAACCAAAGTCGATGGTTTTCTTTTTCTCCCACCTGATGGCGGTGTTTACATAGTT
>JAFGAF010000239.1 GCA_016933815.1 Prolixibacteraceae bacterium | reverse complement strand
TCGCACAACTGATAAGTAAACTGATCGGGACCTGTATAATTTGTGTTAGGCACATATACAAAAGAACCATCGGCACCAATTCGGTTGCTTGGGTTTGGCTGAAGGGTTCCGTGGTTAGGGCCGCTCAACACAAGTCCGGTATAATAAATGCTGTCACCGTCGGGGTCGTAATCGTTCGTACTCACATTTGCCCTAAGGGTTTCGTTAACCAGCATTACCATAATATCGTTAACCGCGTAAACATCGTTTTCTTTAATAACTACTTCATCGCTTTCGGTACATCCATGCTTATCGGTAACGGTAAGCACATAAACGCCCGGCTCGCTGATGATTGGACGTAAGCGATTGCCGCCTTCAAAAACAGTATGCTCAACAGCACCGTTATACCAGCGATAGATTGCCTCGGCACCTTGGCTGTTGGTTGCATCAAGGGTTAAATTCTCTCCCGGGTTCATTTTGCGGTCGGGGCCGGCATCGGCAATTACCTCGGGCGAGAAGGTTACCTCGATAGTAGTAACATCGGCTATTTCGCCCGAAGCAACAGTCAACACAAAAGTAACAGTTGTGTCGTACAAGGCATGGGTAAAGCCGGTAATCATTCCATTGGGATTTGTCACCAGGTTACGTGGCGACCATTCGTACCTGTCGATTGGCAAACGACTTGTACTTTTTTCAGCAGTGAGATACGATAAATTGTCGCAAGGACCAATTTCACTGTCGTTGTGATCGGTATCAGACGGCCACATTTCAACAAGCTCGGCAATGGCAGCAATGTCGGAATTAATAATAACCGAAGCAGTATCTACGTTTCGATTGTCCACATCGAGCCATTCAAATTGATCGTCGTAAGTAGTAGAGGCGACTGTTGCAGCGTTGAAAACACGTTTTGGTGCTGTACTGTTTACCGTTGCCCTGACCCTGAATTCGCGGCTATCACCTGCAGGAATATCGCCCATATCAAAACCACCCCTCCAATACCTTTGCCAAGGTTTGCTTCCATCCTTGTACCAAGGGTCGGAAGTATAATCCGAAAGGGTATCGGTTAGCACAACATTTTTTGCTTCGGCCGGGCCACGGTTTGTAACGGTAAGCAAGAATTCAACATCTTCGCCAATTACTACTTTTTGCGTTAAAGGAGTTTTAACAATATTCAAATTGGCAATGGTTGAATTGCTGTTTATGGTGATGCGCACATACCCTCTGGCCTTATGATTGGGGTGTGTTTGCGGCATGCCATCAACAATTACTTCGTAGTTAAAATCGTCAACAACGCCCATTTGCCCCGAAGGCCTTGTATAGGTAAAATCTCCATTGGTTTTTAACACTACCGTGCCTCCCAATCGGGTTCGGAATGTACCGGCAATGGCCTTCAGGTCGAACACTCCATTGGGTTCAAAATCGTTAGCGATAACATTACCTGTCAGCGTATTTTCAGTGGGGACATTTATACTGTAGTAATCGGGAATTGCAAAAGGTCGGTACATGAAGTTGAACACTGTTACCACATCGGTAGCCTGGCACCCGGCCACATCGGTAATGGTAAGCGTATAAATACCATCGGAGTTGACTACCGCACTTTGCGAGAATTCGGTACCGGCAACAATATTGCCATCGAGCGTGGTCCAGTGATAAGTAAGGTCAACGCCTCGCGACAGCGAACCATCGAGCAGCACCAAACGTTCATCCTGCAACATACGGTCGGGGCCGGCATTGGCTACAGGCTGCAGCAATACAGTAATTGTAATGGTATCGGTATCGGTTATGCCATCGTCGTCGGTAACAGTAAGTATATAATTGTATTTACCGCTGGTACCCGGATTGGTAAACACAGGGTTGGCAATGTAAGCATTGTTTAGGTTACCTGCAGGCTGCCAACGATAGGTAATGTTTTCGCCTGTACTTGCCGAACCATCGAGTTGTAACTGCGATTGACAATACCCCATAATGGTATCGTTTCCGGCCATGGCTTCTACTTTTTCTTTGATTTTGGTGGTCACCCACGAAGTATCGTTTTCGGGCCAGTTTTCAATTATTTCGGTTTCGATATAAGCCATGTTTTCGATAAAACGATCGGCGGTGAGCCTGATGTTGGCACGAATATCAACAACAACGGTGTCCTCGTCGGGCCTTATTGGATTATTGTAAACAAGGTAATCGTTCCAATCGAGCCAACTCAAGCCGCCATCGAGCGAATACTGCGGGTTCCAAAACCCGATGTTCAGCATATCGGTAATAATAGTATTGTTGGCAGTATCGGGGCCAAGGTTATACACTTCGAGCGAATAGTGAATGGTGTCGCCCCAGAAAGCAATGGCATCGCCTGTTTTTTCGATTACCACATTAGCGTTCAATGGTTCGCGCAAGCTGTGAATGTATAGCCATTCGGAGCTGCATTGTTCGGGATAACCGTTGTTGCAAACTACGTATTCGAGGCTATCGATACCCCAAAAACGGCTATTGGGCTGAATCACAATTCGTCCGTCGTTTGTCCACGAATAGGTAGAATGATTTGGCGGGGTTAGCACTTCAGTAAGCCTTAGTTCAAAATTATTTCGATCCGAATCGTTGATCAGCACGTTAACCACCGAATCGGGTAAAGCTTCGAGATAAGCAAGTTGTTGTTCGGGCGTGTTGACCAATGCCAGGTAATCGGCACCAAAAT
The DNA here is from genome assembly GCA_016933815.1 of Prolixibacteraceae bacterium. Taxonomy (GTDB): domain Bacteria; phylum Bacteroidota; class Bacteroidia; order Bacteroidales; family Prolixibacteraceae; genus Roseimarinus. Next base: position 2,142 of record JAFGAF010000239.1, on the reverse strand, counting down.
TGGGCAACACAACATTTGAGCCGGCAACAATTGCAATGCTGTCGGGACGGGTAACAGGCGGGTGCGATTCGAGCAACACCAATACCGAGTCGATGGCCTCGCAGCCCACCTCGTCGGTAACGCGCATGTAATACCAACCGGTAGTGTCCACCTCAATGCTGTCGCGGTTTTGGTAACCCACAATTCCACCATGATCGCTCCACCAGAAGAAGCGCAGGCCTTCGCCAAAGCTTTCGGTTCCGTAAACTAAAATATTCTCGCCGATATTTTTGAAAATGGTATCGCCGCTGATAATGGCTTCGGGTTCGGGAGCAACAATAATATAAGTAGTATCGGAGGCCACATTGCCCCTCGAATCGGTGATAAGCAATACATACTGAGTTGTTCGTCCAATGGTGGTTTCATCGGGGGTAAAAATAGGGTTCGGTATAGTTGGATCGCTCAATCCGGTTGTGGGTATCCATTCGTAGCTGCGTACATCGTTATTACTTTCGGCACGGGCATCAATTTCGCGTGTTTCGCAACTGGGGAGGTAGTAACTGTCTTTTAAATCGACATAAATGGCCGACACTTCGGTAGCCCACAGCGATGAATTATCGGGATGATACGGATCGTAAACATCGGACCAGGTTATGGCTTGATTATAAAGCCAGCGTGGCGAGTAAGGACTGATATCGGCAAAGAGGTAAATAACCAGTGAATCGCCGGCAGCCATATCGCCAACATTGAGCTGACCGTTCCAAGGTTCAATTTCGCCACCTGTTGAATAGGTAGGTGTAAACAATCCAAAGGCAAGGGTATCGACAACCACTACGTTTCGGGCCACATCGGGACCATAGTTTTTAACGGTTATTGTATAGTCGATTTTTCCTCCCAACAAAGCCTTTTCGGGACCTGTTTTTTCGATGTGTAAATCGGCAACCTGTGTAGTATCCTGAACAACAATGGTTACTCTGGCGTTGGAATACATTGGCCGATCGTGATCGTTAAAAGCCTCGTAAACAAAGTGATCGACACCAACAAAGTCGTTATTGGGGGTGTAAGTAAACGAACCATCGGGCAATATTTCAACCGTACCATTTTGAGGAGCATAAACAGGTGTAGGATTGTAATAAATATTTGCACCGGTTTCGTCAAAGTCGTTATCGCCCATGTTTTCGACAACAGGCGTATTTATGTTGGTGTAATAAATATCGTCGAGTGTATGTAGCGAGAGGAACTGAACAGTAATCACATCGATGGTGACCGGTTCGCCGTAGCAGCCCACCGAATCGAGTTTTGGGGTAACGGTTACACGATAAGTTGTGAGCTGATCCCATACAATATTTTGGGTAACATTGCTGGTAGTGTTTACGGGGATACTGCGGTTGAAGTTCAATCCGTAAACAATTTCCCACTCGAAACTGTAACCATCATGCTCGGGCACCGATAGTGCATGAATAGAGTTTACCTGCACATAACGGCTACGCTGCCCCACCGAAGCAAGCGCCATCGCCAAAAAGGCGATCAAAATGATAATATGTTTTAAACTTTTCTTCATTAATTTGCAAAGTCGATATCCTTGTGGATAATCGGTTTTGGGTGTATTATTATTAAGCGCTCATCGCGTCCACCTTCAATTTCGTCATCTAATATATTAACATTTAACGATTCTTCGTTTAATGCATTTGTAATTATTATTTTCCAAGCCCGGTTAATTTCGGGTAACTCGTCGTTTACAAAAGTATTGGGCACTACAATGGTGAATGCCCTGTCGGTTTGCCATTCAACATCGTATTCACCAAGCAATATGCCGTTGTAATCGTAAATGGCGTAGCTGAATGTGTAAGCACGTGCCCCTTGGTAATCTACAGTAAATTCAAAAAACTCATCGGGGGTAACCGACACTTCGGAACAGCCAATTGCATTACCGCTCGAGTCGGCAAAGGCAAGTGTTGGGGCATCGAACACTTCAACACGATGGGTATCGGCCAAGCTCATACAACCATTTTTACTCAGGTAGTAGGCCACCAAATCGTACTGTCCCACCGGTATATCGAAATCGATTTGAATGAACGGTTGTGTTGACGATGAAAATTCTTTGTGAATGTTTCCTTCCAAATCGAGCAGTTCCCAATACCAAATATCGGGGTTATCGCCCTC
>JAFGAF010000021.1 GCA_016933815.1 Prolixibacteraceae bacterium | reverse complement strand
ATATTTGCTGCACCATCGCCCAATGCATATCCAATTTTCTCGGTAATTTTAAGTTTTTGATTAATCAGGTTCATTTTATTGATTAGTTGTTTTGTGAATACTATTTTCGAGTATTAAATTGAAAAATCGAAACGTTCGGTTTTGGTTTTTTCGTAAACCTCGCGACTGAAAATAAAAAGCTGAGCAGGCTTGTGCTTAACGCCTTTTTGTTTCTCGTCGAGCGGGATTACATACTTCATTTGGAGTACTTTTTTTCTGAAATTGCGCCTGTCGAGGGTTGTTCCTAGTACTTCTTCGTACAAACGTTGAAGCTGCGTAATGGTAAATTTTTCGGGGAGCAATTCAAAACCAATTGGTTCGGAACGCAATTTTGCCCTTAGGCGTTCAAGTGCTTTTTCGAGTATTTCGCGGTGGTCGAAACCCATTGTAGGCAAATTACTTATTGGAAACCATTTTACGTTACGCTCTTTTAACGAGAGGGTTACGCTTGTATTGTCGATTAACGAAAAATAGCCCACGGTAACAATACGTTCGCTAAAACCTTCGCTTTGATTTTGAAGCCACAACATGTCTTTAGGCGAATTAACACGCTTTACTCCGCCAAAAGCGTAAAACTGTTCGAGATAAATATTATCGAGGCCCGACATTTTTTTTAGGATACGTGCTGCTGCAGTATCAAAATCTTCTTCTTCGAGAATATGGTATCCGGTAAGCGTCCAATCGTCAATTAATACTTTATTGCTCTTTTCATCGATTAGTTTGCGTTCAACTAACAATACATTCAATTGATTGAAGTCGAAACCGAAAATCACACAGTCTACCGAGATGTTAGGAATTATTCGTGACATGTATTTTCTTTTAATGCGTATTATTTACACATTGCAAATATAGAAAAAAAGATAAACCACCAATTGCTTTTATTGCAAATGGGTAAAAAAAAGTATTAAACAAATTTTAAAACTCTGAAGTAAAATGAAACCTGATGTCCTTAAAGTCTTGCTGAGCCATTTCGAGAATGAATTGCGAGTCGGCCATAAACACGTCGCGGTTCTGCTTGTCCTTGGCCATGCGTTGGTACTTGCGCTTTTTAAACTCCTCAATAATGGCTTGATCGTCGGCTTCAATCCAACAGGCTTTGTACATTTGAATAGGCTCAAAACGGCACTTGGCGCCATATTCGTGTTCGAGTCGGTACTGTATTACTTCGAATTGAAGCTGCCCCACGCAACCAATAATTTTCCGGTTGTTCAACTGGCTGGTAAATAACTGTGCAACACCCTCATCCATTAATTGATCAACGCCTTTTTCGAGCTGTTTAAACTTCATTGGATCGGCATTTTCGATGTAACGAAACATTTCGGGCGAAAAGCTTGGCAGCCCTTTGTAGTGCAGGTCTTCGCCTTCGGTTAAAGTATCGCCTATTATAAAGTTACCTGTATCGGGCAAACCAACAATATCGCCCGGATAAGCCTCATCAATCACTTCGCGTTTTGAAGCCATAAAAGCTGTTGGCGATGAAATACGAAAAGTTTTTCCACTGCGGGCGTGCTTATAAACCTTGTTTCGTTCAAAAGTACCCGAGCATATTTTTAAGAATGCAATACGGCTACGATGATTGGGGTCGATATTTGCGTGTATTTTGAACACAAAGCCTGTTAACTTTTCTTCGTAAGGGCTAACTTCACGTTCCTGCGCCTTTTGTGGTCGTGGAAACGGGGCAATGCGTACAAAGGCATCGAGCAACTCCTGTACACCAAAATTATACAGAGCACTTCCGAAAAACACCGGTGCTAAATCACCGGCAAGGTACTCATTTACATCAAATTCGGGATAAACACCTTGAATGAGTTCAATATCATCGCGCAAAGTTGCAGCATCGGATTTACCAATAAATGTTTCAAGTTCGGGATCGGCCAGGTTGTTGAATTTAATGGCAGGATCGATTTCCTGAATATTGGGATTAAAAAGCTGTAAACTCGATTCGAAAATATTATATACGCCTTTGAAACCGGGACCGCTGCTTATTGGCCAGCTTAAAGGGCGCGTACTTATTTGCAATTGTTTTTCAATATCTTCGAGTAAACCAAAAGTATCGTCGGCCGGGCGGTCCATTTTGTTGATGAAAATAATTACAGGTGTTTTCCGCATCCTGCATACACCCATCAGCTTTTCTGTTTGTGGCTCAACACCTTTAGCGGCATCAATTACAATAATAACACTATCGACAGCGGTAAGCGTTCTGAACGTATCCTCTTGAAAATCCTGGTGACCGGGCGTATCGAGAATATTAACTTTGTAGCCATTGTATTCGAACCCCATTACCGAAGTAGCCACCGAAATACCCCTTTGACGTTCAATTTCCATAAAGTCGGAAGTAGCTGTTTTTTTAATTTTGTTGCTTTTAACAGCCCCTGCAACATGTATTGCCCCACCAAAAAGCAATAGTTTTTCGGTAAGGGTTGTTTTACCCGCATCGGGGTGACTCACAATTGCAAAAGTCCTTCTGCGCTCAATTTCCTGTTTAAAACTCATTGTCGATTTTTTTTGAAGCTGCAAAAATAGACTTTTTTAGGATGAAATAAATATTACAACAAAAAAACCGCGGGATCTCCCGCGGTTTAACCTTAACCAAACTAACAAAACCAAACCTTATGAACTAAAATGTTACTTTGTGTAACGTATTGCCGTACCATAAGGAGTTGTACGACAACTTTTGCTATTAGAACAAAAGGGTTTTAAAAAAGTTCAATTTTTTTGAAAAAATATTTTTTAACCCGGAATTACCCTTACCATAAATACGCCTTCGATACCTTCAAGTATATCAACAATCTCTTTTTCAACTTCTTTGCGATAAACATCTATGATATTGTAGGCAATATCGCCGCGGTTACGATTGAGCATATTGGCAATATTCACATTGGCCGAAGCCAAAGCAGTAGTTATTTGGCCAACCATATTCGGAATATTTTTATTTGCAATCAATATTCGGGCGCCATCGGTAGTGCGATCCATTTCGGCTGCAGGGAAATTTACCGAGTTGATGATATTTCCATTTTCGAGGTATTCGCGCAATTGTTCAACAGCCATAATTGCACAATTGGTTTCCGATTCTTCGGTTGAAGCACCCAAGTGTGGTATGGCAATTACATTTTTCATATCCATAACTTCGGCATCGGGAAAATCGGTAATGTAGCACGATACTTTACCACTTTCAAGCGCTTCGGCAATGTCGGCATTGTTAACCAAACCTCCACGGGCAAAATTGAGCACTTTAACGCCATCTTTCATCAACGCAATTCGCTCTTTATTTATATACCCCTTTGTTTCGGGTGTTTGCGGCACATTTACGGTTATGTAATCGGCTTGCGAAAGCAGTGCTTCGGCACTATAAGTTACTTCAACATTGCGGCTTAAACGCAAGGCCGACTTTACCGACATGTACGGGTCGTATCCAATAACCCTCATACCAAGCGACTGAGCTGCATTGGCAACCAAAACACCTATTGCCCCTAAACCAATTACTCCCAGGGTTTTATTTTTAATTTCTTGTCCTCCATAATTTTTCTTACCTGCTTCGACAAGTGCCGGAATTTCGTCACCTTTGCCTTTGAGGGTTTTTGCCCATTCAATCGACTCGGCAATTTTACGTGAGGTAAGCATTAAACCGGCAATAACCAGTTCTTTAACACCGTTGGCATTTGCCCCGGGAGTATTGAACACCACAATACCTTTTTCGGTACACTCATCAACCGGAATATTATTAACACCTGCCCCTGCGCGCGCAATAGCTTTTAACGACACGGGCATTTCCATACCGTGCATTTTAAAACTACGAAGGATAATACCATCGGGGTTGGTAAACTCGCTGTTAATTTCGTAATTGGCAGCAGGAAAAAGTTTTAATCCCTCTTGGTCGATTTGATTGAGGTTTTGGATTTTATACATGATAATACAGTTTAATGTTACTTTGAATTGTAGTTTTGAGTGACAAATATCAGAATTTTCGACAAGAATATGATTTAATGAGCGAAAAAAATGCATAAGTTTAAAAAAGCTGCGATATTGCTTTCAACAATTCATCTTTATTATAAGGTTTTATCAACAAGCTTGAGAACCCCAAAGTGGTCAGGTTCTTCTTTTCGTCGGGCGATGCATATGAAGTTTGCGCAATTACCGGCACAAAAGGGCTTATTTTTCTAATTTCGGCAAGCATTGTTTGACCGCTGTAATCGGGCAAGCGCAAATCAAGAATTAAAAAATCGAAATGTTGCTTTTTCAAGAAATCCAGGGCAGTTTTACCGTTTTGTGCCCAAACAAGCCCCACTTTCGTGCTAATTAAAAATGAATGCAACAACATATAACTTGTGCGCTCAGGCTCAACCATCAACACCATTTTACCTATCAGATTGATATTGCTTACTTTTTCAGCTTTTGCAGGCATTTGCCAGTTTTGAATAATTCTGATTTCGCCCGGTATCTCAAAATAAAACGATGAACCTATGCCCAACTCCGATTCAACCCAAATGCGACCGTTGAGTAAATTGCTTAAACTACGCGAAATGCTCAAGCCCAATCCCGTACCCCTGTATATGGCTTTGTCTTCTTCAATTTT
>JAFGAF010000238.1 GCA_016933815.1 Prolixibacteraceae bacterium | reverse complement strand
CTTTCGGACGATGAAAAACAAAACGAGCTTTACAAATTCGAAAAGCCGGGAAAAGAAAAAACGATTACACAAGTTGACCGCCAAATCGATTTCGACAATTACACATCGACTGACGACCATGGCATGCACATAATTGGCACTGCAAAAGACCAAAATGGTACAATATATTATAAGGTTAAAAATTCGTGGGGCGAATACAACCAGTACGGAGGTTATTTTTACGCATCAAAATCGTATGTAGCCTTGCGCACAATCGATATTATGCTGCACAAAGATGCCCTGCCCAAAAATATGTCGAAGAAACTAAATATCAAATAACTGCAATATTTATTTATCGAAAATGCATGTCGGCAAAGTTTAAATACTGTTGCCAATCGTACCATAAAATATCGTGTTTGCCCTCACGAATGTGATAAGCAATTGCACCCATTGAAGGACAATGAACCTTTGGCATCTCGTTAACGGGCAAGCCATTTAAGCCATGCAAACGATAAACTTCGGAAGCTGCAACAGCCGATAAAAATTCACCTTTAGGATCGGCCCACCTATCGTCAACAGCACTGGCAACATAAAGCGGGCGAGGTGCAATTAAGGCCAACAACTGATGTTGATCGAAGGGCAAAGCATTTTCGTTATTGTTGTACTTTTTAAAATTACTGGCAAACCAATGCGGGAAACGGGTATTGATACGGGCAAGCGTTTCGCCATATTGCCTGCGCGAAATTGCAGCACCACCACAACCCGAACTATTCGATATAACCATTGCAAAGCGCTGATCGAGCGCACCTGCCCACAAGGCTGCTTTTCCCAAACGCGAATGACCAAAAACAGCAACTTTATTGGCATCAACATTTGCATCGTCGGCCAAATAATCCATTACTGCGCTTAATCCCATGGCCCACGCTGCAATGCTCCCCCACGATGCGCTGTCTCGTTCATTGCCAAACAAAGCATGAATTCCATTTTTAAAACCATCGTCAAAATCGGGGTCAACATCGCCATAATACAAGGTTACCATTCCATAACCTCGCTGTATAACTTCGTCAAAAGGCCACCGGTAAGCCAACTTGCCCCGCGATACAGAACCCGCTTTGTTGCTGTTTATTCCCAAATCGGGGTTATTCATCACCCAGTTGTTGGTAATAAAAATACTTGAATCGTTACTGGTTGTATGGTTTCCATAAAAATTATAGCCCAAAAAAACAGGAACTTTTTTATTGGTTTTGGGCAGTAGCATTAAAACATTCAGCATAATTGAATGGTCATTTTGCTTAAGTTGAAGACAAATTTGTTTTTGTAGCGCCAAACCATTAAGCGCATTTTGATGTTCAACAATTTCGATAACTTGCATCTCAATACTGTGCTTTGGAACTACACCATACATTTGCTGAGCAAAGTTCAGTTTCAAAGCACTTCGGTGCTTGTTCCAATCGTCAATCGACAAAATAGGTTCACCATTGCTAAACTGTAATAATTTGGGCAAATTGTATTCAGGCACAAGCGTTTCGTTGTAATTTGGAACAAACTCTTGGGCATAAGCAATTTGATGAAAAAAAAACGCAGCCATAAAAAACAGTACAATTATAATCTTCATAAAAACCATATTTAATTTTTTGAGAATCATTTAAGGGCAACACATCTCGTTGAATAATATTTACATAATGAAATCACAAAAAGTAATTAATTTTTATTGAATAAAAAATTAGTTGTACAACATACAAAGTGTTAAAAAATGCTAATATATGTCCAAAAAAAATTTATAAATTGAACCGATTTTTAATACCTAATTCTAACAACAATGATCAAATTAAACCTAGAGGCCGTAATCCTTTGGATTACAGTGCTATTGCTTATGGGTGTTTGTAGCTGTAACGAAGACCCCGACAGTATTGAACCGCAGGGTAAAGCCCGATACGAAGATCCACCTTGGCTACCTGGTTCGAGTTTAGAACTACTAGAAGACACCGTTAACTACGAAATTTTTATCAAATTGATGGAAAAAGCGAACTATCGCGAACCCATCGAAAAGCAACTATTCACGCTTTTTGTACCTAACGACGATGCTTTTAAAGCCTATTTCGAAAAAATTGGCAAATCGGGTGTCGACGAGTTAAGCGAAGACGAAGCTGTTCAGATTTTCACTTTGCATGTTTTGCCCAATGCCCGTTCGGCCTACCAGCTAAAGTACGAATACTACTGGAACGAACTGCAAAGCCCGCAAGGCGAATATGCAAGCTTGTTTTTCCGAAAAGGAACCAACAGTACTGTTATTCCTTATAAGGAATTGGTTCGCTATCATCCTACTTACAAGGATAAAGAGCTGACCATTTATGGTGAAAACCGCTTAGTGCCTTTATTCAGCAAAGACTTTTTTGAAGATTATTTTGGCGCTCTCGACGGTTCCGACTACACCTTTATGTATCCCGACAGCAAATGGGCCGACAACCTGAATTACCACAATGCGGCCGTTACCGATGCCGAAGTGAGAACATCAAGTGGTTTCATTTACTTTATCGATCAAGTAGTTGGACCAATGCTAAGTATCGAGGAGTATTTAATGCAGAATCAGGATAAATTTGGTATTTACTACGATATTATCCAACGTTTTGCCCGCTATACCGACCCAAAGAAGCGTATTGAAGACAATACATTGATGTACATTAAGTCGTACACTCAAATTGAAAACATAACCAACGAATTAGGGCCAAGACCCGAAAGCCCCAGATATTACAAGGATATCTTTTCGGCCTACATACCAACCGATGAGGTTTTGCAAGAGTACCTTAACAATACAATATATAAGTACTACGAAACACTCGATAGTGTTCCCGAAATTACACTGTATTACATTGCCCAATCGCATCTATTGCGATCAATGACCTTGTTATCGAAAGTTGAAAAAACTTTTTTTAATGGTTTTGGCGATCCAATAGATCTTTCGCGTAACGATATCAAATGGGCATTTATGGCCAGTAACGGACCCGTTTATGCAATGAACAAGGTACTCGAACCCAATGTTTTTGTTACTGTTCCGGGTCGCTTATTCATCGACAAAAATTACACAACCTTTTTATTTTGTATGAATGCGGCCGAAATGATACCGGTTTTGTCAGACAACGATTATAAAGTAACCCTGTTTGCTGTTTCGAACAAAGAAATGGAAGCTGCCAACATTCGCTACAACGAAGTAAACGAAATGGTACAAACACGTGGCGAAGATGGTGTGTGGCAAAACATGAACTCAGAAATGCTTGTTGAATTCCTGCAAGACCACATTTATATGGGCAGTCTCGATAATTTAAACGGACAAGGATATCTCGAAATGCTGTCGAAAAACCACATTTACTACAACAATGGTAAAATTCAAGGCGGGAAAAATCAAGAATTGAACAATGTTTCCACAATTACCTCATCCGAAGAGGAAATAAACGGCAACCTGCACATAATAGACAAAGCAATCAGAACACGCTACACTTATGGCGAAATGTTACTCGACGACCCCGACTGTTCGGCCTTTGCTGAATTGTTGATCACGGCAGGAATGCTCAATCCAAATTTTGTTGATCCATTCACACTCGATACCATTCCAAACCTGATGTTCATAGCCGAAGCCGACTACTGGACTGCATTTATTCCGAACAACGATGCAGTAAATCAGGCAATCAACGATGGCATTGTTCCGGAAGAAACCGACGATTTGCGCGATTTCATTTCGTACCATTTTATACGGAAAAATACAATTTTTGACGACGGCAAAAAAAGTGGGTCCTTCGAAACCAACAGCATTGCCGAAACTACAGCACAGGGAGTTGTTTACAACAAGCTCGACATTAGCAATTCGGCCAATAACCTATCGGTAACCGACCTAAGCGGACAAAGGCTTACTGTTGAACCGGCCAACGCTAATTACTTAGTTCGCCGTGGTGTTGTTCATAAAATTAATGCCGTTTTACAAAAATAAATTCTAACACACAACCTAGCAGATTATGAAGAAAAATATATTACTGGCAGGGTTCCTGTTGCTGTTAATTTCTTTTATCAACCCTTTATATTCGCAAACCTCGGCCATTATTAGTGGTAGCGTTACCGATAAAGCCACCAAAGAGCCGTTAGCATTTGTAAACGTGGTTGAAATTGACAAAAACGGCAGGTTTGTTTCGGGTACAGTAACCGACATAAACGGGAACTACGTGATCAGGGTAAAAGATACCAACAACTCAATTCAAATATCGTTTATTGGATACACAAAGTTCACGTCGGCTATTGGCAACCGAACCACCATGGACGTGGCACTCGACTCAGAAAGCCTTGGCCTCGAAGAAGTTAAAGTTATTGCCGAACAAATTGGCAACGATGGAATCACCAAAGTTCGCGACCGCGCAACTGCTGTTGCCCGAATGGACTTTAAAGAACTCGAAACGGTTGCCACAACAACTGTTGAAGAAATGCTGCAAGGCCGTATGGGTAACGTCGATATTACAGCCGTATCGGGCGACCCCGGTGCCGGTATTAATATTCGAATAAGGGGTACTTCGTCGCTTAATGCCCGAAACAACCCGCTTATAGTTATTAACGGTATTCCGTACGATGCCGAATTTGATGAATCATTCGACTTTGGCAGTGCCGATATTGAAAAATTTGGTAGCCTTATCGATGTTTCACCCGAAGATATCGAATCGATTGAAGTACTTAAAGATGCTGCATCGACTGCCGTTTGGGGATCAAGAGCTTCCAATGGCGTTTTGATGATCAAAACCAAAAGGGGTATCAAATCAAAACCAATTTTCGAATACACTTTCAAAACAACATTTGGCAAAGAACCCGACCCCATACCAATGCTCGATGGATCGGGATATGCTAAACTGATTCG
>JAFGAF010000237.1 GCA_016933815.1 Prolixibacteraceae bacterium | reverse complement strand
TCGTCACCATCGTCGTCACCATCGTCGTCACCGTCATCGTCGCCATCGTCTTGATCTTCAATTTCGGTTTTCATCGAAAATTTTAGCCAGTTAAAGTTGATTCCAGTGCAATTAAATTCGAAGCGAACAATTTCGACACCTTTGTGCAGTTCAATTTCATAACTTGTTGTTTGCCATACTTGCCAGCCGTCGGTTTCGGGGAAGTCGTAGCTGCGTTGCATTTCGCCATCAACAAATACATCGACAGTGCAAGGCCAGCCAGCATGACGAATATCGATCTGATAAATTCCTGAATAAGCTACATCGATATTGTATTCGAGCCAGTCGCCGCTTTCGACATGCGATGTGTTTTGGCCGCCACCAACATCCTTGGTGTCCTGAGTTTGAAGTCCCGACATTTCGGCAAAATCTTCGGCCTCTACTACAAAATTTTTGGCAGGGTCTTTTTGATATTCGATTTGCATTAACCCCAGGTAATAAAACTGCAAATTGTTTGTGTTGTTAGCTCCTGGGCCAACTTCAATAACGATTGTACCATTGGCAGCTGGTTGCATGTTTTCGACCTTTACGGTAGCCGAAGTGTTGTTCGATGCATCGAGTGTAACTGTTTGACTGGTTTTGCCGGTTACCGTATATTGTGCTTCGCGGTTGTCGCTTACATCAATTCGCGAAGCAAAAAATGTAATCGAATAAACCGATGCCGGATCGAGGTTGCTTAAAGTTACACCGCCTGTTGGTTCTGTAACGCCCATAAATTCGGATGTATTTCCATAAAAGCTATCAGATGTGGCATTTGAGTCGTAAGCCAGTGATGTTTCCGGGGTTTTTGTTCCTGTTTCGTTTACATTGTTAAAAGCGTCATGAACCCAAAGTTCAATCGGGGAGTAATTACCTTCGGTATTCAACAAATTAGGATATTTTTCATCGCCCTTAAAGTCGCTGATATTGTTCCAGTTTTCGCCCGAATTATTCGAGCCAAAATCTACCAAAACAGTTCCATCCATGTCGTAACTGATTGTATCTTTATGGTAATCGACTTGTAATACACCAATGTAAAAGAACTGATTGCTGTTGTTGTTGCTTGCACCTGGGCCAACATCGATGGTTATTTTTCCGTCGGAATTGGGCTTAATTTTGCTTACAACGCTTGTTTTTGAAGTGTTGTTCGAAGCGTCGAGCGCTGCTGTGTAGCTCGATTTGCCACTTACTTTGTACGAAGCTTCGCGGTTGTCGCTTACACCATCGCGCGATGCAAAAAAGGTGAAGGTATAAACCGATGCAGTGTCAAGGTTTTCGAGAGTTACGCCTCCGGTAGGTTCGGTAAAACCACTAAATTCGGTTGTATTACCAAAAAAACTGTCGGATGTTGCATTGGATGGATAGCCAAGTGTTGAGTCGGGACTGGTTGTGCCTGTTTCGTTGATGCCGGTAAAGGCATCGTGTATCCATAAGGTCATCGACGATTTGTTGCCTTCGGTGTTAATCAGTTCGGGATAGGTTTCGTCGCCTAAATAGTCCGAAATATTGTTCCAAAGTCCGGCTGAATTCTTTTTTCCAAAATCGATCAAAACGGTACCGTCGTTATCGTATTGGGTTGTTTGTTTTTCAGCAATTATTTTAATTGCCCCAATAAAATAGAATTGGGTAGCATTTGAATTGTTTGGCCCCGGACCAACATTTATAATTATTGTTCCTTCGCTTGAGGCCTTTAATTTGGCTGCTAATACCGAAGTATTTGAATTGTTTGAAGGGTTCAGGTACAAGGTGTCGGTGCTGCTTCCAATAATTTCGTACATTGTTTCTCTGTTGTCTGAAACATCCATGCGCGAAGCAAATATTTCAAAAGAATATAAAGTATTGATGTCGAGCCCTGTGAGGGTGATTCCTCCGGTAGGTTCGGTAAATCCGCTAAATTCGGCTACGTTTCCAAAAAAGCTGTCGGATGTTGCCGATGAAGGAAAGTCAAGACTGTCGTTTGGTGTTTGTGTGCCCGAGGTGTTAACGCCGGTAAAAACATCGTGAATGGTAGCAATTATGCCGGTACTGTCGTTTTTATAATTCACCAACTCGATGCTTGCTGCTTCTGTTCCGTATTCTGTAAAGTTATTCCAGCCTTCGCCCGAAAGTGTAGCGCCAAAATCGATATTGATTACATCGGTGTTTTCATCAAAACGGGCATGTTCGAGAACTTTCGATTCAACTACCCTGTTTGTGAGAATAGTATGTGCATCATCGTTCAGATGAACACCATCGCCCGAATCGTATGCTTCATTTATTGTTCCGTCTTCGTTGGCAATCTCGCTCCAAAAGTCGATGGCCCTGTCGCCAAAAATTGAATATATCGAATCGCGAACATCCATCAAATTTTGCCTTAAGGTTTCAGAAATATTACGTGGCTGGGTGGTAGTAACGTAAACCGGAACGTTTTGTGCCGCTGCTGTTTCGTTAAGTAGCCTGAAATTATTAAGCTGTTCGTCAATTGTATAGCCTTTTACAGCGTCGTTGGTAGGCAGGTTAATAATAACAACATCGGGGTTGAGGCTTAAAGCTTGGGTAATGTTGTAAAACGAATTAGAAGTGGGTCTGTTGGCCGGAGCTTCAAAGTTGGTTGGCATTACGTCGTAAGTGGTGTAACCGCCAATTGCCAGGTTTGTTACCATGCTTTTGGGATAAACTTCCAAAACATGCTTTTGGTATTGATGTACCCATGCTTTTGCGGGGTTGTGTGGCCCTGTGCCGGCAGCAGTTGACGAACCAAGTACCACAATGTTAATTACCTTGTTTTGGGCAAACAGACTACTTGATGCCAAAAAAAGGATGATGATTGAAATAGGTAGAAGTAATGCTTTCATTTGATTTATTGTTTAATAGTTAGCTTCAATTGTAAATTCAGATTTAAGTCGGATATCCTCAGACGAAGAACCAATAAATGCAATAAATTTACCCGGTTCGACAGTTTTGAGCATATTTTTATCGAGTAGCGCCAGGTCGTTGGGATGTAGAAAGAATGTTACTTCTTTTTCTTCGTTGGCTTTCAAGTGAACCCGTTCAAAACCACGTAAAACTTTTTCGTAGCTAACAACCGAACTAAATTCATCTTGAATGTACAGTTGGGGCACTTCGTCGCCGGCATATTTGCCTGTATTTTTAATGTTGAATGATATTGAAATGCTATCGAAATTGGGCGCAAGTTTTGTTGCTGATATTTCTAAATTACTGTATTCGAAAGTAGTATAGCTTAGTCCATGTCCAAAAGGGTAGAGGGCTGTGTTTATTCTTGTTCGGCCAATATTGGCGCTGCCCTGACCTTTTTGCGAGCTGCGTTTGTATGGAAAATTGAATGGGATTTGCCCTACTGTACGAGGGAAGGTTAAAGGTAGTTTACCTCCGGGGTTGTAAGCTCCAAAAATGGTTTCGGCAATGGCAGAACCGCCAAACTGCCCGGGAAACCATGCTTCAATAATTGACCCAATGTTGTCGTCGATCCAGTTTATTGTAAGTGGCCGGCCGTTTATCAGTACAACAATAATTGGCTTATTGGTGGCATAAAGAGCTTGTATTAGTTCAAGTTGGTTGCCCGGCAGGTTAAGCGAAGTTCTCGAGTTGGCTTCGCCCACGGTTTGCTCATTATCGCCAACGGCAACAATAATCAAATCGGTGTTTTGTGCTTTAGCAACAGCTTCGTTAATGTAGTTTTGTTGTTTTTCATCGGGAGCTATGTAGTACAATTCATTACTTGGCCAGTTTTTGTCGAAGTAATCGCAACCATATGCATGTTGTACATCAACATTGCTGCCAAGTAGATTTTTTACTCCCTTGTAAACCGAAACAACATCGATGTACGAAGGGCCGTAGCGACTAACCGAGTGATTGGTTGCTTGAGCACTTGGCCCTGTAACCAGTACCGATTTAATATTTTGTGGATCGACAGGTAAAAGTTGATCAGTGTTTTTTAACAAAACAATCGACTCTCGCGAAGCTTGTAAGGCAACAGCCTGATGCTCAGGGGCGCTTACGATTTTATCGGCCATTGCTGGATTTTCGACATAAGGTTGATCAAAAAGCCCAAGCTTAAATTTTACGCTAAGAATATCTTTTACCCGCTGGTTAATTATTTCAATGGGAATACGGTTTTCGTTAACCAACTCGCGAAGAGGCAAAATAAAATCATCGGGGGCCGAAAAATTGGTTCTGATATTTAAACCGGCCATTACCGACAGGTAAACACTTTCTTTAAAATCGGTTGCAACAAAATGACGACCGTTAAGCCCGCCAACAGCCCAGCTATCGGAAACAATATAACCATCGAAACCCCATTTGTTGCGAAGTAATTCGGTGAGAAAGTAGTGGCTTCCGGTAACAGGTATGCCGTTGTAATCGTTGTACGACGACATAAGCCCCATAATTTTACCTTCCTGAACGGCAACCCTAAAAGGTTCGAGCAGTAATTCATGCATGGCTCTTTCGCTAATTTGGGGGTCGGTACGTGCTTCGTCGTCGCGCCCTCCTTTTGGAATGCTATAGGCTGCAAAGTGTTTTCCGGTTGATGCTACATTGTTGGCTTGTAGTGATTTAACCATTTGTAAGCCCAGCTCTGATACAAGAAACGGGTCTTCGCCATAACATTCAACCGTGCGGCCCCAGCGTGGATCTCTGGCCAAATCGAGAATAGGTGAATATATATTTGTATAACCTAATACGCGGGCTTCTTTTGCGGTAATTTTTCCAATTTCGGCAACCAGCTTCTTGTTCCAAGTGCTGCCAATGCCAATTTGTGCCGGAAAACCTGTGCCACCTTCGTGACAAACGCCTCTGATACCTTCGTTGGTAAAATCGACAGGAATGCCCAAACGGGTTTCTTCAACAAAAAAACGTTGTACTTCGTTAATAGCTCGTGCATGTTTCGATGCCGGCCACGAGTATTCCGATTTTGCTTTTTCGTGATAGGCCAAACTGTTTAAATGTTCATCGATGTTGCCTATACCATCTTTATATATTCTGTTTTTCCATTCTGCTGTTGGTAATTCATCGTCGAGAACCCTTTTGTAGCCGTAAAGTGTAGCCATTTGACAGGTTTTTTCATCGAGGTTCATCAGGCTAAGTAAATTGTTAACCCTTTCGTTTATCGGCTTTGTTGTGTCTTCGTAAATATCTTTGACACCGTTTTTATTAAAATCAATCCAGTTTTTATGGTATATATTTTGGCTTGGTTTTTCGCTTATAAACTTTTGTGAGCTTACTCTTAATGGTAATATTATTATAAAAAAAGAAAGGAAAAGTAAAGTTGCATTTGTCATATAATTCAATTTTTTATTGTAAAAATTTTGTACAACAGCTTTGTTTGTTAATTAATTTATAATTTTAACCGAAGTTAACAGTAGTTTCGAATCAAGTATGAGTTTAACGTAGGTTTAACCCTTGTTTTAACGGTTAAAAACTATTTTAATGTATTGATTATTAGGTTTTTGTTAGTTTTGGTTTTGCCAAGCTTATTTGTCGATAATGATAACAGAACAAGAAAAAAGAGAAGTTTTGGATCGTATTTTGAAAAGTAAAACCTTTTCGAAATCAACAACTGCGAATATTTTGCTGAAGTATTTGGTTGAAATGTCGATTCAGCAAAAGGACATTACAGCAGCCGATGTTGGACACGAGCTTTTTGGGGTACGATACACGCAAGAAAAAAGCGATGCTACTGTTAGGGTAAATGTTTATCACCTTAGAAAAAAACTCGAAAAATATTTCGAAGATGAGGGCAAGCACGATCCTCTGATTATTCAAATTGAAAGAGGACAATACACTGTAACATTTAAGAAGAAGGAACTGGTTGATAAAAAGCGTAAACAAAATATTATTGGAGTTGTGGCTTTTTTACTGGTGCTTGTTGGTATTCTTTTTTTTGTATCAGGCAACAAGATGAATAATAAAGTTTGGGACGATATGTTTGCCAATGATTTTCAAACAACCTTGTACCTTACACCAATTTACGGGTATTTCGGTCCTTCGGAAACCGGAAGGTACGTTTATCACCGCAATTCAAAAATTAATTCAGATGAGGATTTATATTATACGCTCGATTCGTTAAATATTTCGAAGGAGTTATTTGTGCCCGACAGGCCTTATTATGTGACTTTTGAAGATGCAGCAACCTTGGAGCATTTTACACGATTATTTACACAAAATAAGAACGATTTTGTTGTAAGGCGTGCAACCGATTTTAAAATGAGTAACATCAAGAGCCAGAATGGAATTTACTTGAGTCCAATGCGGTACAGAACACTTATGAGTGATTTGTTTAACGATTTTTCGAAAAACATTGATATTGATAAAACCCGTCGTGAAGTAGTGTATTTGCATTGTGCCAAAACGCCAAGCCGTCCCGACACTACAATATTACTTAAGAGCGATACCCGAACATACGAGTATGCAATTGCTGCAAAATTTTGCGGAGCCAATAACACCAGTCATTTAATGTTTTTTGCCGATCATGGCATAGGCCTTTCGGGTATGGCCGAGTATTTTACAAATAACGATTCAATAGAGGCGTTTTCGAAAAAATATTTGCAAGAAACCAACGAGTTTGTAGCTCTTTTTTACGTTAGTGGAAAGGACCGTACCAATTTGAACCTTGAATTAATACTGTTTGACGATAATCAATAATTTGAATTAATTGCTCGATGTAAAATATCATTAACAATATTTAAAACCTAAAAATTAAACAAAATGAAAACAAAATTTTTTCTGTTATTTACAATAATATTAATGAATATGAGTCTTTCAGCTCAGGACAAAAACTTTTACATTTATTTGTGTTTCGGCCAATCGAACATGGAGGGACAGGGTGAAATAAGTGAACAGGATTTAATCGAAAATGCTCGTTTCAAAGTGTTGCAATCGCTCGATTGTCCGAACCTTAACCGCGAAAAAGGCAAATGGTACAACGCACTGCCCCCAACATGCCAATGCCATTCGAAACTTTCGCCTGCCGATTATTTTGGTCGTACAATGATCGAAAACTTACCCGAAAACATTACTGTTGGCGTTATTAATGTCGCAGTTGGCGGTTGCGATATCAGGCTTTTCGATAAGGATATTTACATGGATTACGACTCGACTTATGCCGAAGATTGGTTCACTTCGAAAATTGAAGCTTATCAAGGTAACCCTTATCTGCATTTAATGGAATTGGCGAAAATAGCTCAACGCGACGGTGTAATAAAGGGCATCCTTTTGCATCAGGGCGAAACCAATACCGGCGACGAAAAATGGCCTCAATATGTGAAGAAAATTTATGGCGATATGCTCGCCGAGCTTTCGTTAAGTGCTGAAAAGGTTCCACTTTTGGCCGGCGAGGTGTTGGATGCAGAGGGAAGTTGTTGTGCGAGTATGAATGAAATCATCAACACTCTGCCCGATGCAATTCCTAACGCACATGTTATTTCATCGGATGGTTGTAAGGGGATGGACTATGCACATTTCGACTCTGAAGGTTACCGCATTTTAGGTAAACGTTATGCCGAAAAGATGCTTTCGATAATGGGAGTTGAGTAAGAGTTTGGCCGTTTATATATTAAGAAAATTTTTGTTGTTACATTAACCCGGTAGCTTTAGGCTAGTCGGGTTATTTTTTATTTTTTTTCGTATTTTTTGAATAAGCTTGTTTGTATTGTTCGGGCGTTAAACCGGTAAATTTTTTAAATACTGTAAAAAATGTCGATTTGCTGTTAAAACCACATTCGTAACCAATAGCTTCAATCGAATAGGGTTTTTTGGGGTTGTTAAGCTGTTGTTTTACCAATTCAATACGGTACTCGTTTACTAGCTGAAAAAAGTTTTTTCCAAAATAACCGTTTATGGCTTCGGTTATGTGATGTTTGGGCAATTTCAGCTTATCCGATAACATTTGCATATTTAAATCGGGGGTAAGGAAAAGGTTTTCGGTTTCAAAAAGCTTTTTAACTTTTTTGGCAATTTTTTCGGCTTTTTCTTTGTCGAGAACAGGGTTTTTGTATCGTTCGGCTTTTGCTTTTTTGGGGAAAAGTTCTTGCTGTTTAAGTCCGTAGAATCCAAATATATAAACAAATAAAAGCAAGGCCGAATAATTGAAAAAGGTAATCGATAAGGCATCGGAAAATACAATGTTGAATATTCCCCAAAATAAAACAATCAGGCAATAGGCTATGTAACTGATAATGATAAACAGCAGCCACGAGATTTTTTTGTAATTATCGATTGTCGAAAATTCGTTTTGAACTGTTTTGCGATGTTTGTTGATTGCTAAACCACTAAGAATTAGATAAATAACCCACGAAACAATGCCCGAAATGCCAAATAAGATTCTGAACCACAACGATTGATCTGATGAAAAAAACTGCTCGTAGCTTTGGGGTTCTTTTAGCGCCCATGCTGTTATTTTGAAAAAAACGTATGGCAGCAAGTGAAACAATTGAACTTTTTTTAAGCAAAAACCGGGGTGGCTAACCGATAAAATGTAAAGGTATAGTGCAGGGTTAAACAGTAAAAACGAATTGGTTAAGAATAGAAAGTTCGGAAATATACTTGCTTCAACTCCAAAGGTTAAAAACTCGATGGCCAGTAGAAAAAGCATACCCGACAACAAACGGTCGGCTTCCGATTTGTTTTTCTTGGTTAATGTTAGCAGCCCCGAAAACAGTGCTTGCGATAATCCTATCCATGCAATTACTTCCATTTTTCACAATATAATTGCATCAATTTAAGCAAATTTTGTTTAAGCTATAATTCCTTTGGATATTTGTTTTTTAGATATTCGTATGTAGCCGCCTGAGCCTGTATTTTAGGCAAATCGTTTTCGATGCGAATATTTTCCATTTTTGAATTTATCTCGCAAGCTTTAACGTTATCGGTCAATTGAATGTGTAAAATGTCAATGAGTTCATTTCTTAGCGCTTCGTCGTAAATTGGGCAAATACATTCAACCCTGCGGTAAAGGTTGCGTTTCATCCAGTCGGCCGATCCAATGTACACTTTAGGCTTGCCGTTGTTGTGAAACATGAAAACCCTTGCGTGTTCCAAATAGCGATCGATTATGCGAATTACCCTTATGTTTTTGCTGAACCTTTTTTCGGTTTTTAAAATGCAAGCGCCTCTGATAATTAAATCGATTTTTACCCCTGCTTCGCTGGCACGGTAAAGCATTTCAACCATGTGCGGATCTTGCAAGCCGTTCATTTTGATAATGATATGACTTTTGTTTCCTGCCTTGGCATTTTCTATTTCGTTGTTGATTAGCCTGCCAAATTTTGAAATAAGGTTGAACCCCGATATGAGCAGATGGTTGAATTTTATTTTGGCATTTTGCGATTCGAGGTAATAAAACATGGTTTTTAAATCGTCGATTATTTCTTCGTTCGATGTAAACAAGCCATGGTCGCTGTACAAACGTGCTGTTTTTTCGTTAAAATTACCGGTGCCAATATATGCCTGATCTTTAGCATTGGGGTAGCGGTTTTTGTCGCGGATAATTATGGCTGCTTTGGCATGTACCTTAAGCCCGGGTATGCTGTAAATAATGTTGATACCCGCTTTTGTCATTTCAGCGGCGTAGCGAAGGTTCATTTCTTCGTCGAACCGTGCCTTTAGCTCAACAAAAACAGTAACTTTTTTTCCGTTTTCGGCAGCGTTCATCAATGCGTTCACAACAGCCGAGCGTTCGGCCACACGGTATTGTGTTGCTTTAATTTCGGTTACGGTGTCGTCTTGTGCAGCTTGTTCCAAAAAGCGTAACAGGTGGTCATAGGTTTGATAGGGAACCGTAAGCAGGTAGTCTTTTTTATCGATTGCTTTGCTCAGCTTTATGGCTTTATCGAAATCGTGAATACGTAATGGCGGTTGTTTTTCGAGTTCGAGTGCGGGCGATAACGGGTTGGGGAAGCTAAAAAAATCTCTAAAATTGTGGTAAATGCCACCCGGAACCATAATGTCGCTTTCGAGCCTGAAAGCATCGGCCATGTATTTGAGTGCACTTGCAGGCATGGTTCGGTCGTACAATAAACGGTTGGGTTCACCCAATTTTCGCGACGACGATATCTTGCTAATGGCATCAATCAGTTCATCCTCTTCGTATTCGTCGAATTCGAGGTCGGCATCGCGCGTAACTTTTATGGTGTACCAATCTTTAACAATGTAGCCGGTAAAAAGCTTATTAACGTGACGCATAATTACGTCTTCGAGAAACATTATGTAGTATTTGTTGTCGTCGGGGCTTAGTTCAATAAATCGCGAAATGTTATGGTCGGTGGGCAGTTTTATTAAGCCGAAGCGTTTTTGCCTGTTTAAGCTGGCCGAGCCTATGGTAGGTTTAATTACCATTTCGAGGATGATGTAAACCTGACCGGTTTTTAAAAAAGGGCGTATTCGTTTTTTTGCCAATAAAACAGGTTGCAGTGTACTTAAAATTTCGGTCATAAAAATTTCTTTCACTTCGGCTGCTTGTTCATCGGTGAGTTGGGTATCGCGGTCAATCAATATAATGTTGTTTGCTTCAAGCTCGGGTACAATCTCATTTTCAAAAATATCGTGAAAAACAAGTTGGTAATCGGCTACTGTTTTGTTAATTTTTGCAAGAATTTTTTCGGGCGATACATCTTTTATTTTACCGGGTATCAATGCGGCATTTTTTAGCAATTGCCTGTAATAGCTTACCCTAACCTGGTAAAATTCTTCGAGGTTGTTTGAATAAATTGCCAAAAATTTAATCCGTTCGTAGAGTGGAAGCGAACGATCTTTTGCTTCGGTTAATACCCTGTAATTAAATGATAACCAGCTTAAATCCCGATTGTGATATTTGTAGTCGCCCTTCATTTGCTTTATTGCTTTAGGTTGTTGCTAAGATAACTTTAAAAAAATGAAGATCGAAAATAATTATCGATAATTCGTTCAAATATTAAGCTAATCGGAATATGGTGTTGGTTTGCAAAGCTTATTCTCGGTTTTAGCTAAACGTTTACATTTTTTACAGCTATATTTTGCTTTATCGGGTGTTGTACTTTTATCTTTTTTACATTGATTTTTTCCCATTTTCCGGCCAATTATTTTTTTCGTTGTGTATCAAAACCACATTAACGGGGTAATTGTTTTTGAGCCACTCAGAAAAAATTTGTGCATTGTACACTGAACGATGTTGTCCTCCGGTACAACCAAAAGCAACGAACAAGTGATTGAAGCCCCTTTTTAGATATTCTTCAATAGAAATGCTTACTATTTCGCGTGCATTTTTTTGAAATTTTTCCACTTCGGGATATTGTTCAAGGTAGTCGATAACTACTTTGTCGAGGCCACTGTATTTGCGGTATTCGGGCAAGCGCCCCGGGTTGGGCAAACCACGGCAATCGAAAATGAAACCTCCGCCGTTTTCGCTCGGATCGTTGGGCATCCCTTTTTTGTACGAAAAACTTTTAATGGATACAGTTAGTTGGTTTTCGGGCAGAATGAATGGAATAGCCCATTCCGATTGGCAAAGTTTTTTAATAATTGTATTCAATTCATTCAATTCGACATCCAATTTTTTATTGTCGAAAATATCGCTCAGGTTTTCTATTGCAAGTGGTATGCTCGTTTTAAAGTTTGGTTTTTTCTCGTAAAGCCCTCTAAAACCGTATGCCCCCATTGCTTGTAATATTCTAACTAAAGCAAAACCATAGTAATAGCGTTCGAATTGGGTTTT
>JAFGAF010000020.1 GCA_016933815.1 Prolixibacteraceae bacterium | reverse complement strand
GCCTCATCCTGCGAACAATAATCGCCTTGTTTGAATTGTTTTTGATCGGGTTCGGCACCTTTGTAGCTTACTTCGGGCAAATATTTACCCCTGAATTTTTCAATATATTCTTCAGGAACATCAAGTTCGGCATGAGGCAGAGGCGTTGAATAAAACAGAAAAAAGGACGTGTCTTTATTCGCTTCAATAAACGAAATTGCCTGATTGTGAATTAAAGATGGTGCATAAACACTTTTCCCGGCGCCCTCATTTCCCGCCAAAACAACCTTTTGATTGTTATGCCACAAATGGTATGGATAATAATTATGAGCAAGCGTTTGGCTGGCATATCCAAAAAATTCATCAAAACCCTGTTTGTTCGGAGCACCGCTTGTATTGTTCATCCCAAGCCCCCACTTTCCAAAAATGCCGGTTATGTAACCCGCATCTTTTAGCAATTCAGCAATGGTAAGCGATTCATCGTTCATTGGGAAATTGCCAAACTCAGGCATTCGCTGGTTACCTCTTACAAAAGTTTGTCCGGTATGCATGCCCGTTAACAAAGCAGAACGAGAAGGCGAACATACTGTTGAACCTGCGTAATGCTGAGTGAAACGCATTCCGTTTTGAGCAAGTCGATCAATATTTGGGGTTTGAAAATTTTGCTGACCATAGCAACTTAAATCGCCATAACCAAGATCATCAGCCAAGATATACACAATGTTTGGATGCCCCAATTTGCGTGTTTCGCCTGTTTTCGGTTTGCATGAAACCAAAACAGCTAACAAAATAATAAACAAGACCTTAACCATGATATATTCTTTTCTGATTCTCATTGACACAAGCATTTCATATTATAAAATATTCATAGCGAGCTGTTTTATAATGGTTATAAAATTCTCGCCTTAATTAACTTTTCGCCAAGCAAAATATACTCATCTCTTTTAGCGAAATCGGCCAATCCATTTTCATCAATATATCCCCTTAATCCTTGTTTCACCAAATGTTGATGAGCAGCTACTACGCACGCACTCTGATAGTTGATTTCCAACATGCGCGGTGACAAAGGTTTGTTCTTTTGCACAAAGACCTCAAGGGGCTCCATGGCGGGCGTGTTGTGCTCTGTGCCGAATGTTACCACAAAGCCGTTGTCCCAAAAGAAATTTGTATAATCTTCCAAAACTTCGGCAGTGTTGCGTGTTGGGATGAACTCGATGGAGGCAAAACCGCGCTGCTTCAATATTTCCAGTGTTTTTTCCTTATCTGCTTCGAAATCGGTGAATTCATTATTACCGAAATCAGCTAAAAATGGGTAGGTTGGAATTCCACCTGCCGCAATAATAATTTTGCAAACATCTTCCATATCGAGGAAAGCCTCGGGACTTTCGGGGACAAAGGCTGCCCCACCAGCCTTCAACAAATTACCTCGGATTTCATTTTCAACAGCTGCGACATCGCTTACATTGCTTTTTAGTGCTTTTCCGCCAAAAACTTTTTGATAGAATTCTGCTTGAACCGCTTCATCGGCAAATAATTCGGACACATTCATGCGCAATGCTTTGGCCAAATGGCGTTCGCGTATGCTGCCTTTAGTTAGCGTCTGTTTCACTTCTTCGAAAGAAATCGCAAAAGGAGCTTCGATGGAAGCCAAAATTTCGTTCAACTTTCCGCACATTTTTTCTACGTGCTTGTTCGATTCGGCCTTCACCTTGTTCAATTGCGAAAGATATGGATCCTTCAATATTAAAGGATAGGCCAAACCTTTTCCGCTCAGGTAGGTACGCCCCGGGTTGTTGGGGTCGTTGACCCGGATGCCATTCGCCTGGTCTTCCTTGTTCAAACTGATGAACTCAATGTTGAACAGCGGGTACAGGTTGCGTTTTGCACATTCCTTGTCCCATTCGGCATAACCTTCGGTGGCATAAAAATCGTTGATTCCAACTACTTTCACATTTTCGGCCACAGCCATATCCAATGCCTGCGGAATGCTTTCGAAAGCCGAAAAGGAATAGGGTGTGTGAAGATGGGCGTTGACCCGAAAACCAACACCCCCCAACCCCCTAAAGGGGGGGCAAGTGACTGCGTTATTGTTATTTTCGTTCATTTATTATTTGTTTTTCAATTTTCCAGGCCAACAATTGTAATATTCCTCTTTTGGAAGTAATTACAATCGTATCGTTTGTCCATTCTATTCTATAAGCTTCTCGAAAAAATAAATCGAGAAACCTTCCGAAAACTGATTTCCTTTCAAATTTTATTTGTTTACCACTTTTTGATTTTAGCCGAAAATTCTTTTCAACAATCAGTTTCTCAATTTTCGATAAGACATCATCCACGTCATCAATTTCAGTAATAATAAACGTTGCTTTTGGTTGTCCAAGAGATATGAAAACACCAAACAAAACAGGCATGGCAATGGTATAAAACCAATTATCCAGAAAAGAAAAATTTGGAAGTGCATTAGATAGCATCCTACCCATTAGCCAATTCAGTAAGTTTATTCCGATAAACATAAAAAACACGAACAAAGACATGTCAATAAGCGATACTCCTAATTTTTTGAATTCTGTTTTCATTATAATAGTTTTTGAATTTTACATACTAAAATAGTAGTTTTCAAAAAATAATTCGCTTTTATGTTATTCTAATCTATCTAATTGGAAATTAAATATCAGCTATGCTAATCTTGGATTCGATATTGAAAATTTTAAATTTCCAATAACCAATATCGAATTATCAATATCCAAAGAACGCTACTCCCAATCTGGCAGCACTAAAAGTCCCCTTT
>JAFGAF010000236.1 GCA_016933815.1 Prolixibacteraceae bacterium | reverse complement strand
GCTTGTGCCAATTCCGATGAGTTGCTCAACGACCCGGATTGGACAACCGACCGTGCCTTTGTTGTTCCCGATACCGATACCCTTATTACCAATGTTTGGGCTTCGTGCCAAAGCTTGAATGCCGTATCGGCGCTTAAACAACCACAGGGTATTCGCATTTATCCCAATTGGGTTACAGGCAACACTATATTTGTTGAAAGTCTTAATATAGAGTGCATTGAAGATATTTATTTGTTAAGTGTAACGGGGAATAAGTTGCCCTTTTCCTCCATTCGAAAACAGGGCAGCGGGCTTTTTCAAATTGATTTGCATGAACCCAAAAAGGGCGTTTATTTTTTGCAGGCAATAGTTAATAATCGAGTTTTTTCCGAAAAATTTATAATTGAATAGTGATGATGTTAAAAAGCATTATAAAAACAAGCCTCTTCCTGATGGTAATTTTTGGGATGAGCAGTTGTTCTAAAAATCAAGAGCAACCCGAAGCGTTTATGATTGGAGGTGACTTTTCCATTCTGAAAAAGATGGAAGACAGTGGCGGTGTTTATAAGCATGAGGGCCGGGCTGTTGATGCACTTTCGCTTTTTGCCGAAAATGGGTACAACTATGGCAGGGTTCGCTTGTTCCATACGCCAAATATGGAGGGGCCGGTGTGTAACTCGCTCGATTATACCATCGAACTTTCAAAAAAAATTAAAACTTCGGGGATGAAGCTTCTGCTCAACTTTCATTATTCCGATACCTGGGCCGATCCGGCGCATCAAATTAAACCAAAAGCATGGGAAAACCTTACTTTCGATGTGCTTACCGACAGTGTTTACCAATATTCAAAGGCTGTTATCGAAGCTATGGATAAAGCCGGAGTTTTGCCCGATATGGTGCAAGTAGGCAACGAAATAACACCCGGTTTTATTTGGCCCGACGGGCAAATATGGAAAGATGGAACCGAAGACTGGCAAAGTTTCTGTACCCTTTTAAAAGCAGGTATCGATGGGGTAAAAGCTGCATATGGAAACCGAAATATCCCAATAATGATTCATATCGATCGGGGTGGCGATCAGGCAGCTACTCAAAAATTTTTCGAGAAAATGGTCCAATATGGTATTCAATTCGACTTAATTGGTTTGAGTTACTACCCTTGGTGGCATGGTACTTTCGACGATTTGGAGAAAAACCTAGGCTGGCTTTCGGCTAACTATCAGCAAGATATCGTTATTGTCGAAACAGCATATTATGCCAATGGTTACTACCCCGAACCCGACGAATGGGTGCTCGATATTCAGCCTTTTTCGCCTACCGAACAGGGACAGTTTGACTTTTTAATTGCCCTCGACAGCATTGCGCGGCAATATCCAAAAGTAAAAGGCATTTTTTACTGGAAACCCGACGGGCTAAAAATCCCCGAATCGAACGTGTGGTTCATTGGCCGTAGTTTATTCGATGAGAACGGAAATGCACTTAAAGGAATTACTGCGTTTAAATACTAATATTAAGATTATGAATCAGTTTCAGATAATAATAGGCTTCGTTATAATAATTTTGTTTGCTTCGTGCAACGAACAAAAGTCAACTAAAAATTCATTTAACCACGGTTGGGAATTTGTAATATCCGATGCCGGAATTAACGACATTGACTCGATTCAAGATTGGGAAAATGTTACATTGCCTCACACCCCGGTTATTGCCCCAAAAGTGATGCAGGGTCAATGGCAGGGGGTATGTTGGTACAAGAAAAGTTTTACTTTGCCGGCTTCAGTTAAAAATCAAAGACTCATACTTCGGTTCGATGGAGCAATGAATGCTTCCGAATTTTGGATAAATGGACACAAAGTGGCTTCGCATTTGGGTGGTTATTTGCCGGTTGTATTCGATTTTACCGATGTGGCAAATGTGGGAAGCCAAAACACAATATTTGTTCGGCTCGATAATACCGATAACCCGATTACCGGCCCAAAACCTATGCATATACTCGATTTTA
The DNA here is from genome assembly GCA_016933815.1 of Prolixibacteraceae bacterium. GTDB lineage: Bacteria > Bacteroidota > Bacteroidia > Bacteroidales > Prolixibacteraceae > Roseimarinus. The sequence goes on along the minus strand of JAFGAF010000236.1, from coordinate 631 downwards.
ACATGCACGGCGGATTGTACCGCGATGCTTTCTTGATTACTAAAAATCAGCTGCACATAAGCGACCCCATTTTAGCAAACATAACTGCCGGAGGCGGTATTTTCGTTACTTACCCTCAAGTATCGGATGAAAAAGCAGTAATTCAAGTGCAAACGCATATCAATAACAGTGCCCGTAAAGCAAAAAAATATACAGTTAAAAATGAAATTTGGAATGGCAATGAGTTGGTTTTGAGCCACGAGTCGGATAAAGTTTTAACTAAAGCTTCAACCGATACCACCATAATCAGCATTTTCGAACTTGAAAATCCCCGCTTGTGGTCGCCGCAATCGCCTTCGTTATACACGCTTAAAACAAGTGTTTTATCAAAAGGAAAAGAATGCGATACTGAAGAAACACGTATCGGAATCAGGCAGATAGAAATTACCGAAGGGTCGTTCAAAATTAATGGAAAGGAAATGTTTTTGCGTGGGGTTAACCGTCATCAGGAATATCCCTACGTGGGTTATGCACTGAGTAATGAGGCGCAATACCGCGATGCCTACAAAATTAAATCGGCCGGATTCGATTACATTCGTTTATCGCACTATCCGCATTCGCCTGCTTTTATGGATGCCTGCGACGAACTTGG
>JAFGAF010000235.1 GCA_016933815.1 Prolixibacteraceae bacterium | reverse complement strand
GCATAACCGCAAAGTGATTGAAACAGCTGCCAAATACAAAATAATGGTAAATATTCACGAACCCGTGGTGCAAACCGGCCTCAGGCGCACCTATCCAAATTTAATGGCTCAGGAAGGTGTTCGCGGCCAAGAATATAATGCATGGAGCCCCGATGGCGGTAACAAGCCCGACCACCTCACGATCATTCCGTTTACCCGTGGTTTGGCTGGCCCCATTGATTTTACCCCCGGCATATTCAAGTTCGAAAATCCGGTATATCCGAACACCAGGGTACAAACCACACTGGCCAAGCAATTGGCACTTTATGTTACCATTTACAGTCCACTGCAAATGGCTGCCGACTTGCCCGAAAACTACGAAGGTCACCCTGCGCTTAAGTTTATCGAAAATGTTCCGGTAAATTGGGATGTCACCAAAGTGTTGGATGCAAAAATTGGCGACTACATTACAGTTGTTCGCAAAGACCGCCACTCCGACGAATGGTTTTTAGGAAGCATTACCGACGAAAAAAGCCGCAACATGGAATACCGGCTCGATTTCTTGGATCCGAATTTAACATACACAGCACAAATTTATCGCGATGGCGACGATGCCAGCTGGGAAAACAATCCAACATCGATACAAATCGATGAAATGAAAGTAGCTTCGGGCGATGTACTTAGCTTTAAGCTTGCAACAAGCGGTGGATTGGCCATTCGGTTTACGCCCGAATAGTTACCAAGCGTTATTTAATTTTCTGAAGGTATAAATTTCGTATTCCTTGCAGGTAGTCGGTATTGAGGTTATCGGAATAAATCCTAACCATATCGACTACTTGTTGTTTGCGGATGAAATATCCCAAAGCAGCATCAAATTTGGTGTCGAGCCAATTATTTTTAACTTTTTGGGTAACATCGGCAAACTCATCGAAGCTTAACCTTTTGGGGATTTCGAGGTAAGCATGTTTAGCTTCACAGGCATCAATCCAAATGGCATCGGCAAACGAATTAAGGCAGAACATTTTTTTAAGGGTAACATGGGCGGTAAACCGTTTTTGTTGGTAATGCGACATTAATGGGCTAATACCATGCTTCGAAAAAGCTTCCTGTATTTGCATCAGATTTTCATAACCTGTTAAATGCCGAATGCGCAAAGCATTGTAAAACCGATCGTTAAACTTCACAAAAGCTTTAGCTGCATCGAGTTCAAAATCGAGCTCGGCTTTTACCTTCTGAAAAGCCCTTATTACCTCAAAAACTTCGTGCGTTTGATTAACTGCCATGTATATGTACAATGGATTATAATCGTGCGGATCTTCGTTATAATACCCCCAAAAAGGCGATAGCGATTCAAAAACCAACGACCCCGGGATAATGTTTTCGGACAAGGTAGTAAACTCCTCGAGTTTTTCAAGTGTGCCGAAATGCTCGCAATAGTTTTGATTTTTCATACGATAATTGTTTATTTTTTAAGGCCGTATGGAACTCGCATGAATTTAATCATCCTCATTGACGTGATCGTTTCACATGCTCGTTTCATAGTTTATCGATTTTAAACTATAACAAATAACAATTCATCATTGTTTTCTGCAAATAAAATGAAGGTGCGTTTAAAAATATTTTTATATTTGCAGCCTCAAAGGAGAGTTGGCAGAGTGGTCGATTGTGGCAGTCTCGAAAACTGTTGTCCGGGCAACTGGACCGGGGGTTCGAATCCCTCACTCTCCGCTGATTATCAAAGCCTTGCAGTCAATTGCAGGGCTTTTTTATTTTCCATTGTTTTAAAATAGGATCAAACAATGGATATTCGTTTAGCTTTTTGAAAGAATATTTATTGCATCGGCACAAGATGAAACAAAGCTTACAAGCCTTCCTCTATTACTTTCGTAAATAAAATCAGATAAGCTTTTGCTTTTATATTTAGAAAAGTCGCCAACAATGGCTAATTGAATACGAAAATTTGAGAACTTTTGTAAGATTTCTCCGGCAATTCCGGTTTTAAGGTCAAAAAAAACGGGAGTAATATTCTTTTCACAAATAATTATCTTATCAAAACCCTGATAATAAATATCTCCCAATAAGTCCAATCCGTCTTCAACTCGGTTGATTATCATTTCATCAGAAATAACTTCGGCAATTTTTTTATTGGCTATAAAATGTGTTTTAATATCCATTTTCTTTAATTTTTAACTGTTTAAAACTATATAGCAAATCCTATGGTAAACCTAAGCGAGGACGGTAAACAAAATAAACGAAACTTAAACGTAGTAAAAAATAAAACTGAATTAAAATTCAAAAGCCTGCTAAAACTGAATTAGCAGGCTTTTTTAATAAAAATGCAATATTGTGTTCGATTAATTATTCATCGGCATTACCGTCGATGGTTACAATTGTACCATCGGGGTTGTAGTTGAGTTCAACAATTTTCATGCTACGCAACCATGTTTTGCCTCCCGACAATTTGCTATCGTGATGGAACAAGTACCATTTGCCTTTATATTGAACAATTGAATGGTGAGTTGTCCAGCCAACTACCGGAGTTAAAATAACACCTTTGTAAGTGAAAGGCCCGTATGGACTATCGCCTACGGCATAGCAAAGCAGGTGTGTATTTCCGGTTGAATACGATAAATAGTATTTACCGTTGTATTTGTGCATCCATGGAGCTTCAAAAAAGCGGCGGTTTTCGTCTTTGGTCAACAGCGGCTTTCCATAATCGTCGAGAATAACCAAATCGCGAGGTTCTTCACCAAACTGGAGCATATCGTCGGAAAGCTTAACCATTTTAGCACAAAGAGCAGGTTCATCTGCACCTCTCAAATCGTCGTTGTCTTCGTACTTTCCGGTTTTGTAACGCTGCAGTTGTCCGCCCCAAATACCGCCCCACAGCAAATATTGAGTTCCGTCGTCGTCGACAAAAACCGACTGATCGATACTGAAACTACCTTTCATTGGTTCGGGTAAAGCTTTGAATGGCCCTTCGGGTTTATCGCTTATGGCAACACCAATCCTAAAAATATCGTCTTTATCCTTTGCCGGAAAGTACATATAGTATTTACCATCTTTGTGCGCCACATCGTTTGACCACATTTGGCGTTTGGCCCAAGGTACATCCTTAATATCGAGAGCCACACCATGATCGGTACAAACTCCATCGGCATCGTCCATTGAATAAACATGGTAATCCTTCATATCGAAATGGGCGCCGGTATCGTCTTCGGGTATTCCCGATTCAATATCGTGTGATGGGTAAATATAAATTTTACCATTATAGATGTGTGCCCTTGGATCGGCTGTATAAATGTCTTTAATTAAGTGACGTGCTTTTTTTGTCATATCAATTGTATTTTAATTGTTAATGATTGCTACAATGCTTTGTGAGCAATAGCAGCCTCAATTATTTTATCGACAGCAGGCTTGTTTTCATAATTTCTGTCGAAAAGCAGAGGATAGTCAGTTCTTCCCCTTATTGGCCAATTGTTGCGCCACGAATGGTGATCGGCTACGCCCCAAAGTGTAACACGGCTAATTTTATCGCTGTGCTTAATGAATAGTGCAAAAATATCGACAAAACGCTGGTTAAGCGCTTCATCTGCTTCAGGTGTCATCCCTTCGGCATATGGATTAAACTCAGCTTGAAATTCGTGACTTAAAGAAACCTCGGCCGAAACGCCCATGTCGGGCCAGGGCAAAACGGTAATATCAAGTTCGGTAAACATTACCTTAACGCCTAAGCCGGCAAAGGCAACAATGCTCTCTTCAATTTCTTCAACAGAAGGTTCTGCCAATAAATAATGACCTTGCATTCCAATGCCGTCAATTTTTATGCCTTGTTGCTGCAGGCTTTTCACCATGGTTACAACACCGTTACGTTTACCCGGTTTATTCATTGAGTAATCGTTGTAATACAATTCAGCATCGGGATCGGCTTCGTGAGCATATTCAAATGCCAAACGAATATAGTCTTCGCCTAGAATCTGATAAAACTTACTGTTTCTGAACGATCCATCGTCATTAATTGCTTCATTTACAACATCCCAACCATGTACGCGCCCTTTATAACGGCCAACCAAGGTAAAAATATGTTCACGCATACGGGCAGCCAATTCTTCGGGCGTTACGTCGTTTCCTTCGTCATCGGTAAAAAGCCAACGCGGAGCCTGCGAATGCCATATCAGAGTATGTCCAATAATATGCATCCCATTTTGCTCGCCATAAGCTACAAACTTGTCGGCATCGTCGAAAGTGAATACTCCTTTTTGAGGTTGAATATTCATACTTTTCATACAATTTTCGGCCACTATGGAGTTGAATTGCTCTTTCACCAGTGAATCGGCTTTTACATCAACACCATCAACCTGAAAAGTATTCAAAGCAGTACCAACATAAAACAATCCATCGAAAGCATCTTTCAATGTTTCGGGCTTGGGCTGTTTAGTTGTACATGCTGCTAAGAAGCTCAATACCAAAATTGCTAAAGTTAGATTCTTCATTTTATTATTTGTTATAATTTTACAATTTTAAGTCGGTCTGAGCCCTTCTGATTCTTAACTCTTCCTCTAAACTAACTTCTGTTTTCTTATTAATCACATAAAAGAAAAGAAGTCCGGCAGCAAGGAAAAATGTGATAGATGGATAAACACTTACCAACATTTTTGCTCCAGTAGTAACAGATTCAGGCTGAACAATTTCAATACCTGCCTCTAATCCCTCTTTATTAACGTAACCATACAAGCCAAGTATCCAAGCAACCAAAGCACCTCCAAT
>JAFGAF010000234.1 GCA_016933815.1 Prolixibacteraceae bacterium | reverse complement strand
TTATAGTTTTCGAAAATGGGTTTTACAGGAACAAAACTGACATCAACTTTGGCCTTTAGTGCTCCGGTGTTGGCTCCGTGCAACCATTGCCCAACAAGTGTGGCTTGCGTTGTTTTGCCCGACAACAATTGTTCGTCGGCAAATGCCAGATTAACTTTCAGTCGGTTGGGTTTTATGGTTTCAATACGGATTGATTTTGAAAACTGAACGGGACCAATTTTGGCCAAAAACAACCAGTTACCGGTGATATCGGTAGTTTGGGTTTGAAAAAATACCGGGTAAATATTTTTCTGGTCGCGTTGCAATACCATTCGGTTAACCATTTGCCCTTTGGGGTTATACACTTCAAAAACCATTGGGTGGCCTTGGGGCAGTTGTTGCAATTTGTCTTCGAGAACGAACGAAACAAAAACCGAGTCGCCGGGGCGCCATACGTCGCGTTCGCCAAACAAAAAGCCTTTTATTCCCTTTTTAACTTCCTGTCCGTCAACATCAAAATTACTGGTCGATTGTAGCGTGCTGTTGTCGATTTTCAGATAGCCAAGGCTTTGTTCTTTTTGGGCAACAACTAAAAAAACTTCGCGTTCGGTTTTTGTTACAAAATAGCCTTCGGAATTGGTTTTACCACTGCCAATTTTTTGGTTCTGATAATCGTAAAGCTCTATTAAAACATCGGCCTCGGGGTTGGTATTCAGCAGGTTGCTAACAAAAATGTGTGTACGGCTTTGTTGGTCGGTTTTGGCAATAATACCGAGGTTGGAGCCCAAAATATTGCGGTTAACAAATTTGTAGGGGGCATAATAAGCCTGGTGACAAGGATCGTTGGTATGCTGCCAGTCGTAATAAAAGTTGTAGTAAGTCCAATCGTAATCGCGTTCGGGGTAGTTGTTTTCCTGCTCAATGGCAATGTATTGGTCGGGTTCTGGTGCAGTGTTTTCGCACGGGTAAATCGAATAGCTTTTCCTGAATGCTATTTCGACATTGTAAAAGGCGCCGTTTTCAACATCAATAAGTTTCGAAAGGTCGATTTTATAAGTGTTCCAATTCATTAAATCGGCAACTCCCTTTTGGCTTAAATCAATTTTCGAGCGGTGAACAATGCGGCCAACGCGGTTGAGTTGGTAATTCTCGTCGAAACTGTTGTTTTGAAGGAATTGATGAATGTTGTTACCAAAAATTTTGGTAATTCGAACATCAACTGCGTTGAGGGCTACGGCTTCGAACGGAAAATAAAGGCCGCTACTGCCAGGCATAATTACCCCTTTTCCGGGCAAACGTACTTGTGGTTTTAAGCCACCAAAATTAAGTTCGTAGCTAATTTCGGCATTGAGCTTAATACCTCGCAGGCTTTCAATTGATGGGCTGATTACCAAAGTATGCAAACCTGTTAAACGTTCGGAAGGGTATGCTTTTAGCGTGTTCTTATATACTTGTATGCGCCGCACAGGTTGATTGTCGATATGAAGAAGTCCCCTGAAATCGGTTTTGTGCTGAACAGGGTCTGAGAAAAATAATTCGATGTATTGATCGGGAGTGTTGAAAACGGTTGCCGACGATATGCTAAAGTCGTTTATCGAAGGTACCGAAACGTTTCTGATGCCGGTTTCGTTTTCGGCTCCTGCTTTTTGGGCGTCCCATTTCAGTTCTACATTCGAGCTGTTTTCGAGCCTGTTTATTCCCTTAATTACAAAGTTGTGGTAATAACTTTTGGCGTGATGGTTCCAATCAACATCGAGCTTGTTGTTGTTTTGCGAGGCAGTAAGCAGCTTTTCAAGTTCGGCAGGTTCAAACTCGTCGGAGGTATTTATTTTTCCTTGAATTTGGTATTTAAGGTTTGAAGTGCTGTCGATGCTTAATCCGCCGTGTTCAACAGTAAATTGTTTACGCGGTGTTTGAAACACAAAAGTAATTTTTTCGGTATCGGGCAAGTTGGTTTTAACTGAACCGAGCTTCAGTGTAGCGGTAAATTTTGTGTCCCATGGAAGCATTTTTTCGGGCACAAATTCAATGGCATCGGCAGCAATCCAATGGGTTTCTCCATTAATCGAAGGCGAAAATTTAAGTGTGTTGGGCGGCAATGTTTGGCCAATTTTGTTTTGTTCGGCAAGGGCTTGCGTAAACCTTACCACAATGGTTCCCGAGCGTTTTATCTCGCCCGAAGTGTAAGCACTTATAAGTGAATGATATTGTTCGATGTTAGTAGATGCAGTGCTTTTTTCGTTATTCGAGCACGAGCTGATGAACATTGCACCGATAAGCATGCTCAACAAAGGGATCATTAAATATTTCATAGTTGAATTGGGTTTTTATTTAAGTACGATAAAGATAAAGAATCTTTTATAACCTGTAATATGAAACTATTTTTGTTGTTTAATTGATATATTTACACGCGTTTGTAAAATTTAATTAAACAAGAAGAATTTAATTCAACAAGAACAATATTATTGTATCGTGCTCTGTATTAATAATTTAATAATGAGGTTTATTATGAGGAGAATACTGTTTTCAGCAATTTTTTTTGTAAGTAGTTTAATTGTTACTGCACAAAATGAAGGCTTTGAATTGGTAACCGATAGGCCCGACCAAACCGAATCGTCGGCGGTGGTGCCCAAAAATGCATTGCAAATTGAGTCGGGTTTTATACTAGAGCAAGAAACACCAAACCTGTTGAACGAGAAACATTTTACTTACAACACTACTTTGATGCGTTATGGTTTGTTTAATAATTTTGAGCTAAGGTTGGGATTTGAATATTTAGGTAACACTATAATTTATAATTTACAGTTCGATGTTTCGGCAGGTTTGGGCATCAATAAAAATTCACCCAATAGTTTTATTGGTTTTGGTTTAAGCTGTCGAATTCCTGATTAATGATCGGTGGTGCTTCATGCCAAGAAGACTCAATTGTACAATGATTTGACACTAAAATAAGTATATTTGTGCTTAAATAATTGGTCTCTATGAGAATAATTGAAAGAAAATATTTAGACAGATATAAAGAGGAAATAGGTAATGAAATATCTAGCTTAATTAAAAATTTTGATTTTTCGGATAATAGTGGAGAATTTGAATATTTGACAAAGTCATCAGCTGTTTATTCTTCTAATATTGAAGGAAATAGTATCGATTTGAATTCTTACATGAATTATGAAATGAACAAGGATAAATTCAAAGTAGGAAAAGAAATTGAAGAAATTGAGGATTTAATTGAAGCATACGGTTTTGCACAGAATAACAGGCTGAACGAGAAGAACCTATTGAATTGTCATAAGATATTTTCAGACACATTATTGATTAGGAGCAAACGTGGCAAATACCGAATTGAACAAGTTGGTGTTTTCGGAAAAACAGGATTGGCTTATATGGCAATTGAGCCTGAATTTGTAGAGAAAGAAATGAAAATGTTTTTTCAAGACATCAATGAGTTAATTTCAACTAAGCTTAATGAGACTGAAGTATTTTATTTTGCATCGTTGATTCATATAAAATTAGCTCATATTCACCCATTCAGAGATGGAAATGGCAGGGCTGCCAGATTGATTGAGAAATGGTTTGTTGCAGAGAAATTAGGACGAGATTTTTGGAAGGTGCCATCGGAAGAGTATTATAAGAAAAATCAAGCAAAATATTATGAGACAATCAATCTTGGTGTCAATTTTTATGAATTGAATTATGATAAATGTATTGACTTTCTGAAAATGTTACCGAATTGTTTGAAATAAAGCACGAGAGCACAACAATGTGTAAAATTAATCGCTGGTAAAGTATTATATTTCAGTCCACTGCGTCTAATTTTACACTTACCGGTTATAAATAATTAATAAAGCAAAAATAGTACAATATGAAAAATAAAAAGCCACTGCAAATTATTCTTCCCTTGGTTGTTTTTTTGGTTCTTACAATCACCTACCTGTCGCCTTTGCTCGAAGGAAAAATTATTTCGGGGAGCGATTTGGTTCAATATGCCGGAATGTCGAAAGAAATTTCGGATTACAGGGCCGAAACCGGTAACGAAGCACTTTGGACCAACGGTCTTTTCAGCGGTATGCCCTCGTACCTTATAGCCGTTAAATATCCGGGCAACTTGTTCGACATCATTATACAAACAATACATAAATTGCCCAAGCCAATGGGGCATTTTTTACTCAATTTTTCGCTTTTCTTTTTATTATTGATGCTGTTACGCATAAACCCGTGGGTAAGCATGGCCGGAGCCATTGCCTTTGGTTTTAACTCAGCATTTTTTGTTTGGGTCGATACCGGGCACATTACCAAAGCACACACCATTACCTACATGGCTTTGGTGGTTGCCGGGGTTTTGTATGCCTATAACCATAAGCGACTTATTGGTGCCTTGCTGGCCGGTTTGGGCTTCAATTTTATGATATATGCCAACCACCCTCAAATGACCTATTACACAGGCCTAATGGTGGCCATTATCGGGCTTACTTACTTGGTTTATGCTTTCAAAGAAAAAACCATTGTTCCGTTTTTGAAAACATCGCTTATTTTGGTGCTTTTTGCTGCTTTGGCTGTTGGCGCAAACTTTTCGCGGCTTTACACGGTTTATGAATACGGAAAGTTTTCGATGCGGGGAGCTTCGGAGCTCAGCCCAAAAACCGACGATCAAACCAAAGGCCTCGATAAAAGTTATATTTTAGATTACAGCTACGACCTGGGTGAAGCATTTACTGCTTTTATTCCGCGTTTTAAAGGTGGTGGAATGAGCGAGCCGCTGGGCGAAAATTCAAATTTTTATAAAGAACTTGAAAAAACACAGGGCAAAGCAAGGGCAAAGCAAATTGCACAGCAAGCACCGCTTTACTGGGGTTCACAACCCATATCGGGCGCGCCATTTTATTACGGTGCTGTTTTGTGTTTTTTGTTTGTATTGGGCTTGTTTTTGGTAAAAGGAAAAGAAAAATGGTGGATTGCTGCTACTGTTTTAGTCGCCTTACTATTGTCGTTAGGGAAGAATATTCCTGCCCTTGCCCATTTTATGATCGATTATTTCCCGGGCTACAACAAGTTCCGCGATGTGAAAAACATCATTTCGATTCAGCAATTTGCCATGGCATTAATGGGCGCTTTGGTCATAAAAGAAATTTACCTTCGAACTTATACCGATAAAGCCTTGTTCAAAAAACTGAAATGGGCTTTTGGCATTACCGGTGGCTTTGCACTGCTTTTTGGAATTATACCCGGCCTGGCAGGCGATTTTATTGGTAAAAGCGATGCGCAAATGACTCAAATGGGTTGGCCGCAAAACCTTATCGATGCTTTACAGGCCGACCGTAAGGCGGTGCTCAGGGCCGATGCTTTCAGAGCATTCTTTTTTGTAACAATTGCTGCTGCTGCCATTTGGGCTTATGTAACACAAAAGTTAAAGGCTCAGTATGCCATTGCCATTTGGGTACTTTTGGTTGTGGCCGATATGTGGCCGGTTAACAAACGCTATTTTAACAACGACGATTTTGTTGCCAAACGCAAAGCCGAAACTCCGTTTACACCCAACGCTGCCAACCAGTTTATTTTGAAAGATACCGACCCCAATTACAGGGTGCTGAATATGGCAGTCAGCACTTTTAACGATGCTTCAACTTCGTATTTCCATAAATCGATTGGCGGATACCATGGTGCAAAAATGCAACGCTATCAGGAGCTTATCGAGAACCATATTGCCCCCGAAATGCAACAAATTGGTGCCCGCTTGCGTAAAGTGCAGTCCGAAGCCGATTTAGCCACATTATTCAAAGGCATGAATGCCATTAACATGCTCAATACCCGCTACCTCATTTACGACCCCAATGCGCAGGCAATAAAAAACCTAAGTGCTTTGGGCAACGCTTGGTTTGTTGAGGGTTTGCAATGGGCCGAAAATGCCGACGACGAAATTGAAACACTCAACAAAATTGATGTTTCGAAAGTTGCGGTGGCCGATAAACGTTTTAGCAGCATGGTTGGCGAACAGTTTGGTTCCGACTCGCTTTCGAACATTGAGTTGTTGAGCTACGATCCAAATAAATTGGTTTATCGTTCGAGCTCGAATGCCAAACAACTGGCCGTATTCTCCGAAATATATTACCCTAAAGGTTGGCAAGCATCAATTGATGGAACACCGGTTGAGCATATCAGGGTAAACTATGTGCTGCGAGCCCTCGAAATTCCTGCCGGCCAGCACGATATTGTTTTTGAATTCAAGCCAAAATCGTATTATATGGGTAATATAATTGCCATGGCTTCGTCGGTTTTAATGCTGTTGCTTTTTGCCGGAATTATTTTTTTCGAGATGAGAAATTGTAAAACAAAAGTCAAAAATGAAGAATAAAGGGCCAAAACCCATTAAACGAAAACTGGTAAATGCCTATTTTGTTTCAACACTGAGCATTACCTTGTTGCTTTTTCTGATTGGTTTATTGTCGTTAATGGTTATTAATGCAAAGTTTTTGAATAACTACATAAGGGAAAACATTGGTATTACCTTGGTGTTGAATGAACAGGTACGCGAAGTTGACCTTATTCAGTTGCAAAAATTGTTGGCCGTTCAGCCCGAGGTAAAAAGCGCCGAATATGTCGATGCTCAAACGGCAGCACAGCAATTGCAAGCCGAATTGGGCGACGATTTTGTGGGCTTTCTGGGTTACAATCCATTGCACGCCTCAATCGATGTAAAGCTTTTTGCAGCTTATACTCATAACGACAGCTTGAGTATTTTGGAGCAAAAGTTTTTGGATTTTCCCAATGTCGAAGAGGTGTATTACCAGCGAAACCTAGTGAATTTAATTAACGAAAATGCCAATAAAATTAACCTCATCATTTTGGGTTTGGGAATAATCATGTTGCTCATTTTTATTGCACTAATTAACAATACCATACGATTGTCGATTTATTCGAACCGATTTATCATCAACACCATGCAATTGGTTGGGGCAACGCGTTCGTTTATTCGTAAACCATTCATTATCCGATCGGTGTTGCACGGAACAGTGGGGGCTTTGCTGGCCAATGTATTGCTTATAATTACTGCGTCGGGGTACAGCAGGTTTTTTACCGAGGCCATGTACCTGCAATCGCGCTATGTTGTTTTAATTGTTTTTGGCCTTGTGTTTTTGGCCGGAGTGGTTATTTCGTTTTTTTCGACTTATTTTGCGGTCAATAAATTTTTGAAACTTCGTTACGACGAACTTTTTACCTAATACATAAAAGTAAATGAATTTTATTAAGCGTTTATTATTCAGTTTGCTGGGAGTAAAAAACTATTTACTTGTGGTAAGTAAAACCTTTTTGTTGTTTTACCGTTTGCGATTGATAAAAGGCAACAAACTCTTTGATTGTCATTACTTTGTAAAAAAATTGATAAAAGAAGGCGATATTGTAATTGATATTGGCGCTAATTTGGGTTATTACTCGGTAATTTTTTCGAAGTTGGTGGGCAGCAACGGTAAAGTTTACAGTGTTGAACCTGTTCAGCTCTACCGCCAAATACTTGAGAAAAATACCCGTTCGTGCAAAAATGTTGAAATAGTTCCCTTTGCTTTGGGCGAAACCGATGAGCAAAAAATAAAAATGGGTGCACCATCCGAAGCCAATTATTTTAGTCATGGCCGCACACACGTTCTCGATAAAAACGATGAGTGCAGCATGGTTTTCGATGCCACTGTAATGCGCCCCGATACTTTGTTTGCCCATTTAAGTTCGTTGCAATATATTAAGTGCGATATTGAAGGTTATGAGGGCATAGCCATACCATTGTTCGAAAATATTATCGATCGGTTTCAACCTGTAGTCCAAATCGAAATTGCAGGCGAGAACATGGCGCTACTAACAAATTTATTTAAAAGCAAAGCATACAGGGTTTTCACGCTCAAAGGCGAACGTTTAATCGAAGTGCTTAGCGCAAGCCAAAAAACATTTGGCGATTTCTTTTTTGTTCCGGCTAATAAGGTTCAAGAGCTTGTAAGGTACATTGCTTAGTTATGTGAAAAGCAGGCGAGAAATTATATAGTTCAGATTTAATTTAAATTTTATAGTTTTGTATTTCAAAATTTTAAAATATGGCAAAGAATACAGATATCGATAAAAAAGAAAATACTTTCGCTTTAACCGGCGAAAATTATAAGTTAATGATTATTGGTTTGGTAGCCATTGTTATTGGCTTTTTGTTAATGATTGGTGGTGGAAGCGATGACCCCAGCGTTTTCAATTACGATGTTTTTAGTTTCAGGCGCATCACTTTGGCGCCAATGCTTGCTCTTTTTGGCTTCTTGTTCATCATTTATGCCATTATGAAAAAACCAAAATCAAAAGAATAGATTTTCGATGACCGTTTTTGAAGCAATTATATTGGGCCTTATTCAGGGTCTGACTGAGTTTTTACCTGTAAGTTCAAGTGGTCATCTCGAAATTGGGCATGTACTTTTTGGTGTTCACACCGATGCCAATCTGAGCTTCGATATAGTGGTACATGGCGCAACAGTACTCAGTACTTTAGTAGTTTTCCGAAAAGAAATATTTGAGCTTTTTGCCGGTTTGTTCAAGTTCAGTTGGAACGAACCGACGCAATATGTTGCCAAACTTGTTATATCGGCAGTTCCTGTTGCTGTTGTTGGCTTTTTGTTCGAAGAGCAAATCGAAGCATTGTTTTCAGGCAACTTGGTATTTATTGGCAGTATGTTACTGGTTACAGCCACTTTGTTGTCGCTTGCTTATTTCGTTAAAAAGCGTGAGCGTAAAATTGGTTTTATCGATGCATTCATAATTGGTTTGGCTCAGGTATTGGCCATTATACCAGGTATTTCGCGCAGTGGATCGACCATTGCTACCGGCCTTTTAATTGGGAATAACAAGAATAACCTGGCAAAATTTTCCTTCCTGATGGTGATAATTCCAATATTGGGCGCCAACTTTATTAAACTTGTAAGCGGCGATTTATCGCAACAGCAAGGGCTTGAAATGCTTCCGCTTTTTGCAGGGTTTATTGCTGCTTTTGTTTCGGGTTTGCTGGCTTGCCGTTTAATGGTGAACATTGTGCGCAAGGGAAAACTGATTTATTTTGCTGTTTATTGTGTTGTTATCGGTGTAATTGCTATCTTTGCCGGCTGATTTTTAAGCAGCTACTTTTTAATTGTTCAGAATAATAATTGATGGATCAAACCTTGCTCAACCGCGATTTCGTAAAGGGTGAAATTTTGCTTTTCGATAAACCTCTCGATTGGACTTCGTTCGACGTGGTGAACAGGGTGCGTTATTTATTGTGCCGTAAGCTTAAAATAAAGAAACTAAAAGTAGGGCACGCAGGCACACTCGACCCCAAAGCAACCGGTTTGGTTGTGTTGTGTACCGGCAAAGCAACAAAGCAAATCGAAAGCCTTCAAGCCGAAGAAAAAGAGTACATTGCCACGTTAAAATTGGGCGCAACAACCCCCAGTTTCGATCTCGAAAGCGAAGAAGATCAAAGCTTCGAAACCAAACACATCACCTTGGAACTTATTAATGAGAAACTGAAGCAGTTTATTGGCGAAATTGATCAGGTTCCGCCGGTTTTCTCGGCCATTAAGGTCAACGGAAAACGGGCTTTCGATTATGCAAGGGGAGGGCACGATTTAGAACTCAAAGCCCGCAAAATTTGGATTGGGGCCATTGAAATACTTGATTTTAACATGCCTGAACTGTGCATCAAAATTACTTGTGGCAAAGGAACTTATGTGCGCTCGTTGGCCCGCGATATTGGCGAAAGCCTTGGCAGTGGTGCCTATTTAACCGCTTTGAGACGAACACGTGTTGGTGACAACAAAACAGAAAATGCATTTAGCATTGAGGAATTTGAAAAAAATATTGAAGATTTGTAAATCAATTGTTTATGTTTAAAACATGCAGTAGGGTTTACACTTTTTACACATTGAATAAACAAAACGAAAGCAATAATCGTTCACATTAACAACAACATAACGCAAAAATAAAATATGAAGCTATCAAAGTTTAAATTCAAATTACCGGAAGAGTTAATCGCTTTACATCCAGCTTATCATCGCGACGAAAGCCGCTTGATGGTTATTGACAGGGCAACCCGGAAAATTGAACACAAGTTGTTTAAGGATTTGATCGACTATTTCGATAGTGGTGACGTTTTGATTTTTAACGACACAAAAGTTTTTCCTGCACGCTTGTATGGCAACAAGGAAAAAACCGGTGCCGAAATTGAAGTTTTTTTGCTCAGGGAACTTAACCGCGAGCAAAGGTTATGGGATGTTTTGGTCGATCCGGCGCGTAAAATTCGTATTGGCAACAAGCTATATTTTGGCGAAGACGATGCATTGGTTGCCGAGGTGATCGACAATACCACATCGCGCGGACGCACACTTCGTTTCCTTTTCGACGGCTCGTACGAAGAGTTTAAGGAAACCTTGTACAGCTTAGGCGAAACACCACTGCCAAAATTCATTAACCGTGCTGTTGAAGAAGACGACCGCGAACGTTATCAAACCATTTTTGCCAAACACGAGGGTGCTGTTGCTGCGCCTACTGCGGGTTTGCATTTTAGTCGCGAATTGTTGAAAAGGCTCGAAATTGTAGGCTCTGAGTTTGCTTATGTTACGCTTCATGTTGGGCTGGGCAACTTCCGCAGTGTCGATGTTGAAGACCTTACCAAACATAAAATGGATTCGGAACAAATTTGGATTTCGGAAGAAGCCTGCCAAATAGTGAACAAGGCCAAAGAAAACCGCAAGAATATTTGTGCCGTTGGAACAACTGTTATGCGCACACTCGAAAGCTCGGTATCTACTGCAGGTGAGCTAAAACCATACGAAGGCTGGACCAACAAATTTATATTTCCGCCTTACGATTTTAGTGTTGCCAACCGCATGATTTCGAACTTCCACTTGCCGCTTTCAACCTTACTGATGATGGTGGCCAGTTTTGCCGGTTACGACTTGTTGATGAACGCCTACGATGTGGCCATTAAAGAGCGCTACCGCTTTGGAACTTATGGCGATGCCATGCTGATTATTTAGCAAATATTTCGATTTAGATATTGAAGGGAAGGCGAGGGTCTTCCCTTTTTATTTTGATTTTTTTCTTCTACAATATCGCAAATGTTTTAGCCACGAAACATTGTTCAGCGTTAGCTAATTCACGAATTAAA
This sequence comes from Prolixibacteraceae bacterium, assembly GCA_016933815.1. Lineage (GTDB taxonomy): Bacteria > Bacteroidota > Bacteroidia > Bacteroidales > Prolixibacteraceae > Roseimarinus. Next base: position 259 of record JAFGAF010000234.1, on the reverse strand, counting down.
ATGGATTCAAAGAATCCATAATTCGTCTATTTTATGACCATTTTATTGGATCGTATTGAATTTTAGATTATTATCAGCTATATAATATTGTTTATTTAACTAAATCGAAAACAAGTTATTCGTGCATTCGTGGCAAAATTCAAATCAAAAATGAAATTACAACACTCAAGTATTACATTTCTAGCACATTACAATGATTTGATTGATTTTAAACGCATCACTACTATTTTTTAATAATCTTTCAATCGTAACAGTATCG
>JAFGAF010000233.1 GCA_016933815.1 Prolixibacteraceae bacterium | reverse complement strand
GTTTCGAACTCAGGCTTAGGAAAACGTTGCATTTGGGCATACAAAGGCATAATGACTATCGACATTACTATTAATAGCATTATCTTTATGATCTGCTCTTTAAATTTCTTGTATAAATGTATTTTGGTTGTCATCGTTCTCGTTGTTGTCATTGTTGGTTTAAACCGGGTTTTGCCAAACTGATGAGCTGTTGGCTACAAAATCGCCTTTAATCAAATAGGGTTGGCTTGCCGGTACGCGCTTAAACGCATCCGACGGACACACACGGGCTATGGCGCAGTCGTTACAATCCACACACACATCGTGGCGCACCTGCAAGTGCAACGAGCCATTACCAAACGATGTGCAACCGGCCACGCATTTCCCGCAACCTATACACAAATCTTCAATAATTTTATATTCGAAATAGGGTTCTTCAATAAATTTGCGCTCAATGGCAGCTGTGGGGCATAGGTGGTTTTCGGCACCGGTGTGTAAGTCAATAACCCCGGGTTTAAAATATCCACCGCACAAATCGCAGTAACCACAAAGGTCGTATGCATGAACACATTTAACAGCCGAAATGGGCAACACACAATCGGTGGCACAACGACCACATTGGGTGCATTCAAACGGATCGATTTGCCACACTGTTTTTTCGCCTTTGGCATTTTTTAAAGCCATACCGGCCAAGCCACCCAAGGCGACTGCAGCTGTAAGCCTCATGGTATCGCCCAAAAAATTGCGTCGGTTTACATTCTTTTTATCCATGGCTTACAACTTTTTTTCGGGTAAAGTACAAACTTCAAACTTTTTACAATTTCTGCAAATTTTGAGGTCGGCACAACTATGTCCGCTTGGTTGCACATTTCTTTTCAGTAACAAAAAACCGGCAAGCAGCACCAAACCACCGAGTATGCCGTAGCGAAAAATTTTATCAATGAACTCCTTACGCCTCATAAAAACATCCTCCTTTATTCATTCAAAATGTCGGTTTTCTTTTCAAATATTCTTATCAGCTGTTGTTCGGTGTCGAGTGCAACAATGGTTTCGCCAATAGCCGCAACTTCCAATGCCTCAACATTTTTACCAAAAACATTTGGAGGAGCAACCACAGAGAGCAGCTCACCGTTTCGCGAATAAATTTTTATGCGGGGCATGCTTTTTTCGCTGGTAACAATGCGCCCCTCGCTCAAGGTGCAAATTTGCGCCGGATTGCAGCAGCCCGAAAAGCCTTCAATTGTAAGCGATGCTTTATCCCACGAGCCGGCCAAAGCTCCCCTGCGAGTATATTGCTGCAAGGCGTGCATGCCGGGGTTCACCACCCAAAGTTCGTTTTCGTCGTTTACAGCCAAATCGAACCGGGCACTTGGTATAATAAACCCATGCAGGTTTTCAATACCCGATATACCTTCAATTTCAGCAATTAACTTTTCTTTTTCGAAAATGTAAATACGGCGCTTACCGGCATCGGCAACCACAATATCGCCATCCCAAAAAGCCAGCGAGGTAAATACAGAGCTATCGGAAACAATTGCAGTTGAATAACCGAAGTTTCCGGCATGGTCGAAAACACTTACCTGATTTTTTTCAGCTATGGCAATGTTCGTAGCACTAACAGCTATGGCACGGGTATCGTCTGAGGCACTAAAACTGCTTAGCAATTTCCCTTCGGGGCTAATTACCGATACAGTGTTGTTGGCCGCAAGATAAATTTTACCATCAAATGTGGTGATGCCTGCCTTGCCATTTAATTTTACTTTAATTTGACGTTTTTCGGCGTGGCTAATTAATTTCGGATCAACCTGTTTGAACTCATCAACGTTGTATTCAAATGGGTTCTGCTTCGCCTTTTTGGGCTTGCTGTTTACATACTCGATTGCGATTACCGCTACAATGAGCAAAGCCAGTATAATTAGAAATAACGATATATACTTATTTTTCATACGATTAAATTGTTTGTTTTTTAAGGTATCGTATGGAACTCGCATGAATTTAATCATTCCCTTGGATGTGATTGTTTTTTACATGCTCGTTTCATATAAACCCCTCCATATTACCCCTCTAATCCCGTATCACGGGACTTTTGTGGGCTACGTTATTGTTGATTTGTTCGTTTTAATGAATCATTTTTTGATTCGTATGTTCTCAGTTGATCTTTCAATATATCAATTTGTTGTATGGCTTGCTAATATTGAGTTTCATCAATTTAATTAGACCGTTAATTTGATATCGCAAATTGCGATACCCCTTTTTGTGTTTCGTTCAATTCCTTCCAAATGAACTTTCTACCTTTTTTGAACATTTTAACATGACCGGAAAACAAGAACCGATCATAAAAAATTTCAATGATTTCCGAAATGGGGGACAGTGACCCCCGAATTTCTTCTTGGAACAAAATGGGGGACAGCGACCCCCGAATTATGTCAGAAAGTTGCGGATAAAATAAATAGAATTGCCGATATCTCCTTAAACTTCTTTCTTCCATGCCTTTTATATCTTTCAAGTTCAAGGAAAGTGTTTTTAATAAACCTACACCATACTCTGCCCTATCTTTTCCATTCTGCTCATATTCTACTATATATAAACCAATCAACCAGTTGCGTATTGTCAGCATCTGATTTACTGCATTTACAGCAGAAATCTGCAACTGAAAATGCAGTTGTTGTATGCTAATTATTAACTGATTGATATTATCCATTTAGTTTCCAATATTTATACAAACCATTTTATCGGCATCGCGCAAAACCATGTAGCCATCGGCAATGGCCAGTGGAGCCCATGCGTCGTGTCCGTTTTCAATAATTACCTTACTGTCGAGGTGCTGGTAGCCGCGCGTATCGGCTTTAATAATATGCAAAGTGCCATCGTCGTTCAGCAGGTAAAATTTTCCATCGGCCCAAATAAATGGTCCCAAACCAAAACGGTGTTCTTTATCGCTGGCCCAAATAATGTTGGTAGGATTGTCGGGGTGAACACATACCAACTGGTTGCGCCATGCACCCCCATCCTTGGGCATAATCCCAAAAAGGTGCCCTTGCCAAAAAATGGCACTTTGTTGTTCGGTAGCCAGCCCGTCGCGTGGTTTGTATTGGCTTAATATTTTGGTCGAAAATTTCCCGTTTTGTTCTTCGAGCTGAACCATCATACTACCCGCACCATAACCTGCACTGAAAAATATTTTTCCATCGGGCATGGCTACAGGCGAGGGTGCTATTACATTAGTGTTCCACTCAGGCAAAGTCCAAAGTACCCGACCATTTTCCGATATACCAACTGCACCGCCTACAGCTGCATACAAATACATTTTTTTTCCATTAAACGTGTAGGGTAAAACCGACGAGTGCGACATTTTCCAATTATCGGGGTTGGGCACCTCCCACAATTTTTCGCCTGTAGCGCAATCTACAGCAATCATTAAGGCTTTACCACCTGTTGCCAAAATGGCAATTCCATTGTCGATTAAAGGGCACTGGCCTGTGTACCAAAGTGGGGTTTCGCTTTCGTATTCTTTTTCAATGTCGATACTCCACAGCAAATCTCCGCTTTCGCGGGCAAGGCACATTACATGGCATCGTGGCCCCATTGTTAAAATAAAATCATCGGTAACAGCCGGAACGGTGCGGCTCATGCCATGATTGCGTTTAATGTTTACCTTGTACCAACGTCGCCAAAGTTCATCACCTGTACGCAAATAGTAACAGTGTAGCATGTCGGCACGCTTTTCTTCGTCGTAATTGAGCAGATAAACTTTGCCATCGAATATTGCAGAGCCGGCATGGCCTTCGCCCAACTGGTGCTGCCAAAGTATTTCGCCTCGGTTGCCCGAAAAATCGTTGATCAGCGCATTACCTGTTTTATAAATGTTGTCGTAATCGGGGCCTCTGAACCTGGGCCACGAATCGGAGAGCGATGTATCGCTGTTTTTAAATCGCTCAAAAAATTCGCCAATATTGATAATTTCAGAGAGCAAGTTTCCTTTTCCACGCTCATCGAGGCCTGGCACAGTTTGAGAAAAATTTTTTGTGGGGCTGTAAAACAAATACCAAGTCAACATTAATGCAAAAAATAATGCTGTAACTACAGGAATGGCCTTAAAAAGCTTATTGTTCCGCTTCATACCCCCACTAATTATTAAGCTTTTACATTATATACAAAAAGTTTTTCGCCATGGCGAATATACATTTTTCCGCTATAAATTGCCGGATGTGCCCAATGCGGCCCGGTGCCACCCGAAACCCTAAAACTGCTAATCAGTTCGAACTTTTCGGGGTTAGGTTTTACCAAACCAACAAAACCGGGCTGTTCGGTATAAATATACAACAAACCATCGGCAGCCACAATGCTCCCTTTGTTCCGGAAACGCTCTTCGTAAAGCAGTTCGCCTGTGTCGAAACTAATGGCGCACCAATTGCCACGGCTATTGTTCTCCCAATTTGAGCCATATATCACCCCGTCGATCAAAACAACTCCGCCATGGTGATTATCGAGCATTTTATCTTTCCACAAAAATTCAACGTCCGACAAATCGCCGTTCATCTTGAATTTAGCACTCGTATGATTGTATCCACTTGAAACATAAAGAAAACCATCGTGATAAATGGGCGAAGTACAATTGATTACACCCCCTGCATTGTCCCACTCAGAACTGTCTATTTCGAAAAAATTGTAATGCCATTCCATTTCGCCGTTATCGGGGTTAACGCCAAAAAGGTACTTGGCTGTTAGGTTTACAATTTGCTTTTTACCGTTTTGTTCAATTAAAATTGGCGACACATAAGCCAATACATCGTTCAACGTTTTGGTTTGCCATATTTGTCTTCCGGTTTCGGCATCGAGAGCCACCATGGTTGTTTTGGGGCCTGCTGTGGTAAAAATGGCTTTATCATCAACCAACAGAATAGATTCAGCTACACCCCATGTGCCCACCGAACCTTCGTTTTCGGCAAAAGCTTCGTTAGCCCAAATTTGATGTCCATCAACGGCATTGATACACACTACACGGCCCATGCCTGTGCTAACGTATATTTTTCCGTCGCGAATGGTAGGAGTTGATCGGGTGTCGGGAAAAGTTTGGTTCCATGCCCTTCCGAGTGAGATTTGCCATTCAATTTTTCCATCGGGAGCAATACACGAAAGACAATCGAGGGAATCAACCATTCCGGTAATGTACAATTTGTTGTTATAGATTACCGGACTCGACCAGCCAAGCCCAATGCCTTCGATGGTTTGGAGCAATTCGGGACCTTCTTCGGGCCATTGCGTTAAAAGGCCACTTTCGGGGTAAATACCGTCGCGCTGAGGACCTCTCCACTGAATAACCTGAGCAGCAAGCAACAAAGGCATTAAAAACACAAATAAGGTTAATAGTTTCATTGAATAGCAATTAGATGATTATTTGATTTTATAAGCAATAAGCGCATCGCCATGCCTTAGGTACAATATACCGTTGTTGATAACCGGGTGCGCCCAGTGTTGGGCTGTGCCATGGCTAACTTTAGTTTGACCGGTAAGTTCAAAGGCATCGGGAGTGGCTTTAGCCAGAACCAGCTCACCACGGTCGCTGTAAATATAAAGCATACCATCGGCAGCAATTACAACTCCGTTTCCGGGTGTTTTCGAACTCCATTTTTGCTCACCGCTTTGAGCATCGATACAATACCAGCCACGGTTTTTATCGCCAGAACCATACAAATAGCCATCAATAAGAACTGTTCCGCCCATACGATTATCAAGCGATGAGTTGAACCATTTCTGTGTTGCGCTGCTGCCATCTTCATTCAATTGTAAGGCAACTGTACCCTGCCCGTAACCGCTGGTGCAATACAACATTCCGTTACTGAAAACAGGAGTGTTGGCATGAACGCTCCATTGGTTGGGTTGATAATGGCTCCATAAGAACTTACCGGTTTCAGCATCGACACCAACAATGTGACTGGCCATCATGGTAACCAGCAATTTGCGATATTCAAACTCGATTAATCGGGGTGTGCAATAAGCCGAAAGCTCGCCTTTGGCTGCCGACGACCAAACTGTTTCGCCAGTTTTGCTGTCGAGTGCAACAATATTTTGCTCTTTTCCACCTGGCGACAAGTACAATAAACCGGCATCAACTACAACTGTTTCGGTTACACCCCACTGAATATTTTTCCCATCGGTATTCGCAAGCATGTCTTTCTGCCAACGCAGTTTACCCGTTAGTGCTTCAAAAGCATAAATTACACCTTGCCCGCTGTAAATATATAGCCAGTCGCCAACAATTACCGGAGTAGAACGTGCCCCATTGTAGCTTTCGTAAAATTCAGTTCCGTAAGGGTAGCGCTTAACTTCTTTTCCGTTCATATCGAGCACAAAAATGTAGCCTTCCTGCCCCAGCATGGTGGAAACAAAAATGTGGTTAAGCGCAAATGCGGGCGAGGAATGCCCTTCGCCCAAACCCTCGAAAACCCACAAAATTTCGGGACCACTTTCGGACCACGATTTCAATAAGCCCTTTTCGGGGTAAACGCCGTCGGTTCCGTTACGCCAAACAGTCGAAGTTTGTGCAAAAATACTGGTATTTAACACTATGCTAAGTGCCAAAAAAATGATACATCTATTCATGGTCTATTATTTAAAAGTTGAATATTGTGTTTTACAGGTGTTAAAAATAAACAACAAAACTTCGTATAAATATATAAAAAGATTTTTTAACAACCCGATAACAAACTTTGACAGCCAACAATCAGGTTAACCCTTAATCGGCAACTAACATAACCATCGATACAGGAGGTACAAAAACCGAATGGGTTTCGTACTGGCTTAAACCGTTTTCATCGATGGCCAGGCCATTTACGATGATTTTCCAATTTCGTTTTTTTACGGGAAACACAACGGGCGATGCATTATTGTTGAAAATGATTTGGATATTTCGCCATGAATCGCCATTGGCATACTCACCAATTTTGTACGAAACTACTCCCGGTATGTACTTGCTCGAAAAACTCAGGTGCTGTTGGATTAATTCTGTGTGATGCATCCTGAACGCCGGATGTTTTTTTCTGATGCCGATTAATTTTTTAAAGAAAGTATCCACATACGAAAACAGTGCTTTTCGGCTCCAGTCAATCATATTGTAATCGTCGCCCGATTTGTAGGTGTTTCCATGGCCTTTTTTTGTACGCAACATTTCAACTCCGGCATGTAAAAAAGGAATACCCTGCGAGGTAAGCAACACTGCACCAGCCAGACAGGCCATACGGGCAAGTTCCTGTAATTTTACATCGCTGCGCGAAAGTTTAAGTTTGTCGTAAAGTGTATAATTATCGTGGCACGAAATGTAATTCACACTTTGCTGGGGCGATGCTGCCCAAGCCCAGCTATGGCCTTCGATATAGCCATAATTGATTTGCGGATGCTCAGTTGCAGCCACAACTGCAAACTTTACCGATTCTTCGTTAAGCGTTTGGCCACTGGCAAAACCAATACTTGCAGCATTGCCCCAATGTCCTTTCATGGCGTCTCTAAAATCGTCGTTAAAAACAGCTATTCGCGTTAGTCTTTGTACATTGTTCTTAAGGGCTCTTGCATTTTCGGGCATGGGGCTTTGAGCAGCAGCCCATCCTTCGCCATACAAAACAATGCGCTCATCAATTTTATCGAGTTCAGCACGTAAGGCATTCATGGTATCAATGTCAATAATACCCATCAAATCGAACCTGAAGCCATCAATATGATACTCTTCGGCCCAAAACTTTACCGAATCGATTATGTACTTGCGTACCATGCTGCGTTCCGATGCAATTTCGTTGCCACAACCGCTGGCATCGCTAAAAGTGCCATCGGGGCGTTGTCGGTAAAAGTAGCCCGGCACTGTTTGGTTGAACGACGAGTGATTGGTAAGCCCTGTATGGTTGTAAACCACATCCATAATTACGCCAATGCCTTTTTGATGAAGCTTGTAAACCAATTGTTTGAACTCAGCAATACGCACTGAGCCATCGGCTGCATTACTCGAATACGAACCTTCGGGCGAGTTATAATTCAACGGGTCGTAACCCCAATTGTATTCGTTATTTTCGGGGCGCGACTCGTCAACAGTAAAAAAATCGCTAACAGGCAACAAATGCACATGACTTATTCCCAACTCGAGCAAATGATCGAGCCCCGTTTTAACACCTTCGGGCGAGCGAGTACCTTCTTCGGTAAAAGCCAAATATTTGCCTTTATTTTTAATACCCGAAAAAGGGTCGATACTAAAATCGCGCACATGCAATTCGTACAAAACCATGTCGGTATAATATTTAGGCAAAATATGTTTATCGGTTTCCCAACCATTGGGATTTGTAAGCGAAAAATCGCAAAACATGGCACGTTTACCGTTAACGCCAACTGCAAAAGCATACGGATCGGGTATTTCGTCCATCCAATTATTATCAATTAAGCATTGTATTGTGTAGTAAACACCATGCCACTTACCAGGCAGCTCAGCAACCCAAACACCATTCTTGTTGATTAAATCTTCGAGGTGAGCATGGTTATCGCCCCAACTTTGGCGGTAAACCCGTAAAATCACCCGCTGAGCTGTTGGTGCCCAAACCCTCAATGTGGTTTGCATACTTTCGCAATAGGCACCCAAAGGCAAGGCATCGAAATGCCCGTAAGTTGAAAAATCGATATGCCCAAAGTTCCATTTCATTGATGTGCGCTTTTAAATAGAGTGGGTTTTAGTAGAATATATCTGCTTTTTTTACTTTGTGATTTGTTGTAATTAAACTCAATACGCAATTGAGTGAATTTTTTTAAACTGTTGTCGAAATTATAAAAAGGTTCGAGCGAAACCGGCAAATGATGCGTTTTCCCATTTTCGAGATACAGGGGATAAATATTGCGGGTATTTACTGCTTTAATTTTGAATGCTTTGCTTTTGCTTCTAAGCTTAAACCTAATTACAGGATTTTCAATATCGATTGCTTTTGCTGTTTTGTTTTCAATAATAATATGAACGGCATCGGGATGATAAACTTTGTTCTTTTCGACCTTTACAATCACTTTTTTTCTAAAATTTTGCAATGAAAATTTTTGTTTTATCATCCTCAAATATACAACAACAGCAATTAAGGCAATTATAATAAAAACCCATATCAGCTTGTCGCCCTGCGGACCAATTATTTCTATCTGAAGTAGCTTAATGCACATTGTTGTTTTATAAAAAATGAGCAGTAAAAATAAGTAAAAAACAACAGGGGGATAAAAGTTATTCAGTTTATTTACTGCGCAATTCAACAATTGTAATTTCGGGCCTTATACCAATTCGCCCCGGAAAGCCAATTCCGCCAAAACCACGGTTTACATACAAATACTTGCCATCTTGCTCATGCATTCCGCTCCAGTTGCGATAGCGGTATTTTACCGGGCTCCACCTAAAAAATTTAGTTTCGATTCCAAGTTGCATGCCATGTGTATGGCCACTTAAAGTAAGATCAACCTGAACAGGAAAGCCCAGTACTTGTTCGGTCCAGTGCGAAGGATCGTGCGAAAGCAGCACCACAAAATTGGCATCGATGACTCCGGCAAGTGCTTTCGATAAGTCGCCGTACTGTGGAAAAGGAGCAATGCCCCAGTTTTCGACACCGGCAATTACAATCGAATCGTTACCGCGATGAATAGCCGTGTTCAGGTTTTCAAGAATCGAAAACCCCATTGCATTCAAAATATTCCGGAGTTTTAACTCATCAGCTTCTTGGTCAATTTCCGCAAGTTGGCCTGCATAGTGGGCATAATCGTGATTACCCAAAACAGCAAATTTTCCGTAAGGAGCTTTTAGCGATTTCAAAAGGTCAATGTAGGGAATGGCTTCCGACGACAAGTTATTTACCAAATCGCCGGTAAATAATATCAAATCGGGGTTCTCGTTTTGAAGCAGCTTCAACCCTTTTTCAACTTGCTGAATTCGCCCAAAAGTACCCAAGTGCATATCCGAAAGTTGTGCTATGGTATAGCCATTGAACGACTCAGGAATATCCTCGTGTTCAACAACAACGCGGTGCACTTTGTAATGCGAAAAGCCGAACAATATGCCGTAAAGTACCAAAGTAAGTGTAAGCACACCTATGAAAAGCACAGTACGAGCTATAATTTTGCTCCGTTTGGGATAAGCACGGGTTTTCTTCTTAATGAGCGAACCAAAAGCCCAAGCCAAAAATCTAGTAATATCTTCGATAACAAAAAAGAAAAGCGAAAACAGCAGCAACAAAAACAATACAGTTACCAACCCTATTAGCAGGTTTAGTAAAAATGAAACGTTGCCATAATCCATTGTCTGACGCTGCCACATCAGTAATATCCCTCCTGTAAAAACAGCCAGCAAAGTGCCGTAAACCATCAATAGTTTCGATGTTCGTACTTTAAATGCACCTTTGAAACCAAAAAAGGAATAGGCAATTAATGCGATAAAAATGAGTAAGCTTACAATCCAAATCATGATGTCTTTTTTAACTGAACTT
>JAFGAF010000019.1 GCA_016933815.1 Prolixibacteraceae bacterium | reverse complement strand
TATTACCCGGAGTTGCGTTACGAACCAAGTAACGTCAGACTGCTTTGTGCAAGTTGTCACCGGACAACCCCAAATTGGGGTAGCAAAGCAAGACGGGGGGTGGTGTCTATGAACACGCATAAATTATTATATTTATCGTGTCATTAGCAAAGTATTCTGGAATACGACGAACTCAAGTTGTTTACCGAGCTTGGTATTGATTATTTTTCATTGGGAAGTTACGTTATACCCACAAAGCCGGTTGACCCCATACGCCCCCCAATAAGATATTACCCGGACGAAAAATTGACCCAAATGGCCCCACCCCGGGACAATATACCCCCGGAATTTATGAGGCACTTTGATACGGTTATGGTAATGCACGTACCCGATTGGATTGAGCAGAATTGGGAAAAATGGCGGGATAAAAGGGTTATTTGGCGCACTATTGGACAAAGCACACCGTCAATTGAGCGCCGCATGTTTGAATATCGCAAGCAAGGTTTGCAAATTGTGCGTTACTCCCCACGTGAGGCGAATTTGGAGCCAAACGCCGGTTGTGACGCCCTCATACGCTTTTATAAGGACGACCGGGAGTTTGGACATTGGGTTGGTGCCGGCAACGAGGTAATTACATTTGCTCAAGATATGCGCCACCGGGCCGAGTTTTGCAATTACGACGCTTTTATGCAAATTGCCCAAGGATTTAATGCCAAGATTTACGGACCCAAAAACGAAAACTCCGGTGAGTTAAACGGCGGGTTTTTAACATACGACGAAATGAGGCAAAAAATGCGTGACGCCCGGGTTTACATTTATACTGGAACCCAACCGGCCTCATATACCCTTAATTTGATTGAGGCCATGATGACCGGTGTACCCGTGGTTGCAATTGGCCCGCAACTTGCCAACTCATTGAGTTACAAAAACGATATTAACGCCGATTTGTACGAAGTGCCGGACATAATCACAAATGGCGTAAACGGTTTTTGGTCCGACAATATAAACGAGTTGCGCAAGCAAATTATGTTTTTATTAAAAGACATTAAGGCCGCCCGGCGCATTGGCGAAATGGGCCGAAATAAGGCTATTGAGTTATTTGGCAAGGATAGCGTAAAGTTGAAGTGGAAAGAATTTTTGCAAATATGAGCGTAACAAATAGATTACTAAAACTTGACGGGATATTAAGGGAGCATAACGAGGGTGAATGGGGCGGTGGTGACGAAAACAAATACTCGGCATTTAACGACGCCGGGTTGGAGTGTGAAACCGGCGAATTTATGTATGCAATGGCTCGTATGCTCAAACCGGAGCATGTATTGGAAACCGGGACCCATTGGGGGGTTGGCGCTTCGTATATTGGCATGGCCTTACTTGATAACGGCGGCGGCCACCTTGACACCGTTGAATTTATACCGGAAATATACGACATTGCCAAAGCCCGGATTAACCGATTGGGTTTACAAAGTTATGTTAAATGCCACCTTGGGGACGTCGCACAATTTACACCGGAAGCCACATACAAATTGATTTTATTGGACACCGAACCCCAAACCCGATTTGCCGAGCTTGTAAAGTTTTACGAGTACCTTGAGCCGGGCGGTTTTGTGTTTATACACGACTTACACCAACATATGCACCAAATTGAAAACTCCGAGCATGGTTTTGCGTGGCCGTTTGGACCCATACCGGAGCAAATAAAACAATGGGTTAAGGACGGTCAATTACGACCGTTTCACTTTGAAACACCCCGGGGGCTAACTGGTTTTTATAAAGTACACCCGGGAGACTACAAATGGAGGTGATAACATATGCCGTACAAAATTGAGCAAACCGGACCTAATGAGTGGGTCATACGCAACCTAAACACCGGTAAGGTTGTTGGCCATTCAAAAAGCAAAAAAGACGCCGAGGCGTCAGTGAGGGCCAGATTAGCCGGGGAGCATGGGGTACAATTAAAAAAATGAGAAGCAGAGCCGCAATACTACCTTACCCCGGTGACCCCTTTTTACTTCATTATTGGCTTGAGCTATTTTATCGTGTTTGGGCAGATGAGATTGATAAGTTGTATGTCATATGTAATACCCCAGTTGAGGAAAAAGTAGTTGAATATATTGAGTACCTATGCACAGAGGGCATGGATAACAAGATTGATTACACCTATATTGACCACCATATACAGCATGGTGACGCCATTAGGATTGGGCTAGAGAAAGCCATCGAGGACTATGTAATGCTAATTGAGGATGACGCTTATATCTTTAAACCGGGAATTGTAGATGATTGTTTTAAGAAAATAGAAAGTGGGGATTTTGATATTGTCGGGTCAAAACGCGGCAGTTGCCATGAGGAGATATTGAACCGCGCAAAGCAGATTTGGGGTATCCCCACCGATGGGCTTGGCGACCAAGGTTGTAATTTTTGGCCGTGCTACTTTTTCAGCACGCGGTCCACATTATTGCAAACGGACCGGGACTACAACTCACGAGCTTGGGTGCAAGGTGATATAATCGCCCCATTGCAAGATTACGTAGTTGTGGCTCCGGTGGTCGCCGCCGACACCTTTGTAAACACAAGTTTGCAATTACGGGCAATGATACCGGAGCGGCGTATTTTGTATGTTGCACAATACCACGCCCACCCGGACGACCTCAAGCATTTTGAGCAAAAAAGCGAATATACCCCATTTGACGGTAAGGCAAGTTGGACCCACATTGGCAGTTTATCAAGCGGAGTT
>JAFGAF010000232.1 GCA_016933815.1 Prolixibacteraceae bacterium | reverse complement strand
GAATTATGAAACGAGCATTCAGTTTATACATTGTTCTACTATTTATTACTTGTGCATGTTCGGTGCCGGAGCAAAAAAGCAAAAAACAGCCAAACATCCTTTTTATCATGTCCGACGATCATGCATATCAGGCCATAAGTGCTTACAATAACAAGTTAATTCAAACACCTAACATCGACCGTTTGGCAAACGAAGGAATGCTGTTTTCCAATGCTTGTGTTTCGAATTCAATTTGTGCACCTTCGCGTGCTACCATTTTAACCGGAAAACACACCCATATTAATGGCAAAATTGACAATTCAATGCCATTTGACACCACTCAGGTTACATTTCCGCAGTTGTTTCAAAAGGCAGGATACGAAACCGCAATGTTCGGGAAACTTCATTTTGGCAACAATCCAAAAGGAGTTAACAAATCGATGGTTTTGCCCGGTCAGGGGAATTATATCAATCCGGTTTTTATCACAAATACCGGAGACACAGTTCAAATTACCGGATATGCTACCGATATTATAACCGACCTTACCATAGACTGGCTCGAAACCGAACGCGATAAATCGAAACCCTTTATGATGATGTACTTGCACAAGGCTCCACACCGCCCGTGGTGGCCACGTCCCGATAAATTTAAGGAGTTTACCCAGAAAAATTTTCCCGAACCCGAAACCCTTTTCGACGATTATGATGGTCGTGGCACCGCAGCCAAAACTGCCGAAATGAATATTTTCAAGCACATGAAATACAGCCACGACAGTAAAATTCGTCCGTCAACATTGAAGGAAATGGGTAACGTTGAACCCGATTGCGATGAGTGGGCATGGGGTTTCGATCAGCCTTATACCAATCGCGTTAACGAAGAACAGAAAGCGCTTTACGACCCAATAATCGATTCGATCAACAACTACTTCAAATTGCATTGGCCAAGCATGACCGACGAGGAAAAAATGAGCTGGAAATACCAACGTTACATGCAGGATTATTTGGCCTGTATTTCATCAGTCGACGATAATGTAGGGCGTGTACTCGATTATTTGGATGAAAGCGGCCTTACAGAAAACACCATCGTTGTTTACACTTCTGATCAAGGGTTTTATTTGGGAGAACATGGCTGGTTCGACAAGCGGTTTATTTACGACGAATCGTTTAAAACGCCACTGTTAATCCGCTGGCCTAATCAAATAAATGCCGGCACAACTTGCGACGAAATGGTTCAGAACCTCGATTTTGCACAAACTTTTCTTGAGGCAGCTTGCATAGATGCTCCTGAAGACATGCAAGGCGAAAGCCTAATGCCATTGTTGAAAGGTGAAAATGATAAATGGACCCGCGACAATGTGTACTATCATTACTACGAATATCCGGCCGTTCACATGGTGAAACGGCACTATGGTGTAGTAACAAAAGAATACAAACTTGCTCATTTTTACTACGATATTGACGAATGGGAATTGTACGATCGAATTAAAGATCCACAAGAAATGAACAATGTATTCAACGATCCGGCTTATGCCGATGTGGTATTAATGATGAAAAAGAAACTGAATGAAGCCCGCGTAAAATACAAGGACTCCGATTCTTTGGATCAGCATTTTATTGATATTGCCGATAAAAACCGAATTCATTAACTCAATTTGTCTTATAACTTGATATTCTATTTCACTAAAAAAACAGAAATACAATGAAAGCTAAATTCAATATAATGAATGTTGCAGCAATCGCAATATTTGTGTTAACATGCAGCAATGCATTGGGCAGTGATTCCATTTTACAAAAAAGATTCAATTTTGAAAATGACCTGCTATTGGTTCAATACGATTGCAAAACCGATGTTGACGATTTACATACCATAGCTGCATTTGCGACATTAATGGCCAATAAACAATTTAAGGATATTGATTTCCATGCAGTTGCAGGCACATATGGCATTCAGGATGGCTTGTATGTACCACCCAACGAATTGATGCAACTGGCATTTGGCAATAATTGGACCGATGCCCACAACAACATTGAAGGTGCTGTTGCAAAAGTGAAGCCCATGGTAATTGATGTGCTTAAGAAAAACGGAGATATATGGATTGCCGAAGCCGGACAGTCAGATTTTTCGGCAGCTTTGGTCAAAGCGGTACTGAATGAACTACCGCAAATTAATTCAAAAGAACAAATACATATAGTGCAACACAGCGATTGGAACGAAAAAGTAACTTCACCCGAAGCATTGGAGTATGTTAAAAAAAATACCCATTATCAGAAAATACCCGATGGCAATGCTGTTGGCAATGGCTCGCCCGGCTTTCGCGATCCTAATTTCACGCAATGGTCTGATTTTATTGAAAATAAACATTTACGCGAAGTATGGCAACTGGCCATTGATTTGGGCAACAAATATAACGGGAAAGAAGGCAGGTACAATAACGAAGCAATTACGAATGGCGGATTGGATTTCTCAGACCTGTCTGAAAGTTGTGAAATTTTGGGTTTATCAAACATTGTGGACACCGGGCATTTCTTTAAGCTATTTGGCAATCAATAAAACCATTTAATCAACTTAAAACCATCTAAAATTGATTTTACCAGTGAATTGATTTTATGAATTTTGCCAGAGTATCCGACAATTGAACAGCAGAATACTCGTCTAAGTGACTTCCATCGTAAGTTTTATATTGGGAATGATCGAGCTTGAGCCAATGTGCTCCGGCCTTGGTCATACGTGCTTCTATTTCGGCCTCGTTGTATAAGCCCATGGTATCTTCGAGCATACGCATTGAGAACGAAACCGGCGGGCGAAAACCAACAACAGTAATGCCATTATTATTCCACTCTCCTACTTGTTTATAAAGTGTTTCAAGTTTGCTACCGTCAACTTTATAATTGGTAAAATCTTTTACATACGAAGGAATGGCTTCCATGGTATCGGCCGGAAATTTTTCGGAACGCACGTATCCGTTTAAATGGTATTCGTTTTTGTAATAGGCAACAGGAGGCGGTTCGAACAACCACAATTTTAATTGTTGGGGCGATACTGGCGAGAACCAATATTTTACCGGACTAAAATACAAACGCTCAATCACTTCCTCGCGCGGCCGCATGAGCTCTTGCAGGTACTGCGTGTTTTTCTCGGTATAGCCGCTTACGCTATTGGCCGTTATGCCCAATACAATAATTTTGGTTGAACTGTTGGCTACAAGCTTTTGTTCGGCAGCTTCAAACATGGCAGGGTTTAATCCTCCGTTTGAATAACCAAAATTGAGAATTTTAAGCTGAGGCAATTGCTTTTGCATTATTTGAGGCGAAACACCGCGGTAAACACGCGAATCACCCATAATAATCATGTTATATTTTTGCTTCGACAATGTTTTTCGCGACCAAAAATACTCGCTTAGGTATTTCTCATTGTTTTTAGGAAGTACAAAACTGAGCAAACCGCAAAAAATTGCTGCCAACATCAATGTTATTCTTATGTTTGCTTTTCCCCTCATTCTTAAAACTGAAAATAAATAAACTCGCTTCCTTCGCCCCTAAAGAAAACAATAACAGCAATAATGAGGGCATAAAAAACCATTTCCCATACAGGATTTTTAATTTTAAACTTCCGATCGAGACCCAAAGCCACACTCAATTCACGTAAAATCATTATTCCAATAAATATGCTTCCGTTTAGGCCCCAGCCCAAATTAATCGATCCGCTAAAAGCAAACATTGTTTTAATAATTGCAAAAGCCTGCTCAATGCTTTCGGCCCTAAAAAAAACCCATGCAACCAAAACCTGCATAGTAACCAAAAGCCAGGCAACAAACCTGCCCAAATGACTTTTACTTACAATTTTCGGCCAATGCGTAATTCTTTCGAAGCTTGAGAAGAATGCATGCAAGGCGCCCCAGGCAACATAGGTCCATGCTGCACCATGCCACAAACCCGAAAGCACCATAGTTATCCACAAATTCACATGAGTACGAAAAGTACCCTTTTTGCTACCACCCAGGGGTATGTACAAATAATCGCGAAACCATGTTGAAAGTGAGATGTGCCATCGCGTCCAAAACTCCTGCATCGAAGTTGAAATGTAAGGATGTTTGAAGTTATCGGGGAAGTCGTAGCCCATCCAGCGTGCCAAACCTCGGGCAATATCGCTGTAACCTGCAAAATCGCAATAAATTTGAAATGCAAAAGCAATGATAGTGCCCCACCAAAACAGCGAAGAGCTATTGGGTTCGGGGCTGCTAAAAGCGGCAACAACCAATGGGGCCAAATTATCGGCAATAACCATTTTCTTAAAATAACCACGCACAACAAGCTGAAAACCAGCCCAGCGTTCGTCTTTCGAAACTTGTGTTACCTTAAGCATTTGCGGCAACATGGTTTGTGCCCTAACAATGGGGCCGGCAACCAGTTGCGGAAACATCGACAGATAAGCAAAAAAATGGATGATCCCTTTGGTTGGCTTCATTTTGTTTCGATAAACATCGAAGGTATAGCTCATACTTTGGAAAGTATAGAAACTGATGCCAACAGGAGTTATCAGAAAGAAATCGGGAGTATTGGCCAGTAAGGAAAACCCACCGTTAAGTCCAAGCAGGGCATCGATATTTTTGGCAATAAAACCCGAATATTTAAAAACCGATAAAGACCCGATATTTGCAATTACCGACAGCGTAAGCAGAAATTTCCTTTTTGAAGGAAAACGCTCCATAGCCAAAGCAGCAAAATAATCGATCAACCCGCTAAAAACAATCAGAAAAAGAAAACGCCAATCCCACCAGCCATAGAAGAAGAACGATGCAATGGTAAGCCATAATAAACGGGCATTCACCCTTTTCCCCAACAATTTAGCGATGGCAAAAAAGACCGATGCAAACAAAACAAATATGAGCGAGTTAAATAGCATGGCTTAGTTTAAGGTGTTAAAAATAAACAGGGCGAGCCGAAAAACAAACAACCAGACTGAATTCTTTTTCTACACAAAAAAATTGAACAAGTATTTGTATGCTGTTGATTCATAAAAATATATCTTTGCAGCTGTTATATCGAACTAACATTCAACAATGTATAAATACAGCATACTCGTTTTAATCAATCTTTTTTTAACACTTTGGGCCTATTCCGATGTTGATTTAAAATCATCCGATCTGCCCATTATCATAATTAACACCAACGAGCAGGAAATAAGCGACAGCAGCAAGATCGTAGCCCATATGGGTATTATTTATAACCCTTACTCCAAGCGTAACTACATTGACGACAGATATAACCATTACAATGGCTTTATCAGCATGAATATCAGGGGAACAACTTCGGCTACATTTCCTAAAAAGCAATACCGAATTGAAACCATTCAAGCCGACAGCTCAAATTACAATGTTTCGTTACTGGGGATGCCCAAAGAAAACGATTGGATCTTACACGCTCCCTACTCCGACAAATCGCTAATCAGAAATGTAATTACCTACTCGTTGGCCAACGATATGGGCTACTATGCACCCCGCACCCGTTTTTGCGAACTTATTTTGAACGGCCAGTACCAAGGCATTTATGTATTAATGGAAGTGATAAAACGAGACCGGAACCGGGTTGATATTGCCGAAATAGAACCTAATATCAACGAGGGACTTGAGCTCACAGGTGGCTATTTACTCAAAATCGACCGCCCCGAAGAAGGTTCGTTTCATTGGTACACCAACCAAGCCAAATTACCAGTTGAATGTGTCTATCCTAAAACCGAAGATATCAACAACGAACAAAAAGAATACATCAAAAACTACATACAAAGTTTTGAAGATGCACTTTACTCTCCATTGGCCAACGATACAATAAATGGCTTTCATCAATACATCGATATGCAGTCGTTTGCCGATTTCTTCATCATTAACGAACTGGCCAAAAATGTAGATGCTTACCGACTTAGCACCTTCTTTCATAAAAATCGCGACGATATTGATCCTCGCCTTAAAATGGGCCCCGTATGGGACTTTAACATTGCTTATGGAAATGTTGATTACAACGATGGTTTTTTAAGCGAAGGATTTATAGCCGAAAATGCACCTTGGTGGGATCAAATGCTTTCCGACTCGGTTTTCAACAATGTACTGCAAGATCGATGGGTTCATTTCAGAAAAAATGAACTGCTCAAAAAAAGCATCGATATGCGCATAGACTCAATTGTAGCAATTGTGAACGAAGCCAGCGAACGCAATTTCGATAAATGGGATGTAATTGGTGAAGACTTGTGGCCAAACTATTTTGTTGGCGACAGCTATTCTGCTGAAATTGAATACCTCTCGGAATGGTTCGACAAACGCATAAGCTGGATCGACTCATCATTATTGGGTGAAAACTCCGAACGACTTCCCATCGAAGAAGTAAGGTATCGCTATTACCCAATACCGTTGGGCAATACGCTCAAATTTGAAGTTAAACTTGATAGAAGCTGCCTTGTAAACCTTGCAATGTATGATTATACCGGAAAACCTATCGCAACACTAATCGACAACATTCCTTATGAAGCCGGCAACTACAATAACGAATGGGACTTAACATGGTTAAATTTTGCCGGCTCAAGAATATGCATTGTTGTACTGCATGTAGATGGCGAATTCATCTCAACCGAAAAACTAATTTGCCATTAAGCAGAATTAGTTATCGAACTGCACAAAGTATTCATCGAGTTGTTGCAGCCTTTTTTCGGCCCAACTATTTATGTATTCAATTTCGAGGCTCAACTCAATGACCGATTCAGGCCAGCGTTCACGCTCCCGATTTTCGGCTCCCGAAACAATTAAATGCTCCGAATAGTTTCTAAAATGCTGCATGAAAATCGATGTTTGCAGTACCGACTTTCGGAGTTGAAACCATCGGACAGCCATTTTTTGATTGAAATTATCGGGGTCGGCAGCCATAATCCTTTTGTACAAATTAAAAGTAATTTCGTTGCCAACTAAGGCTTCACCCTCCCAATCGCGCCCCCAAGTAGCATCCATATCCCAGGGGATAAGGTAAAAAGGTTGCCCTTTATCTCTTTTTGCCAGGAAAAGGTTTTTCCCTGCATTGTCGTAGCCTTGTATCAAATTAATAAACAGATAAAAATCAATTGCCTGATCAATATTTAAATACGAAGCAATGCTATCTGCAAAATCGTTTTCCGGAGCCTGATAAACAAAAGCCACAAAATCGTAAAGCGGTTTCCAGAAAGAATGCTGATCGGGATCGGGCAATTTCTGCTCCCAACCCGCCCAATTTTTAAACATACGTGTAGTATCTGGCAAACCCGAATAGGTGGTTGCCGGCGACCAGTTTTCCGACTTGTACAAACAAGGCATAAAAGTAGAAGGCAACTTATTAAAACCAATATTTTTGGGGTCGAGCCGTTCGTTTAAGCAATAAACACCTACGTAACTGTTATTGATAAAAACCTCGGTAAATACACCTTCGGGTGCTGCATACAATAGCGAAAGGCCTTGGTTGATCCCGTCGGTTTGTATATCGCCCCAAACATCGAACGAAACCCTGTTGCGCATCATCGAAATGTCGGTATAAGCAGCATCCAAAATCCAATCGTCGTCGTTGTTCATGCCTAACAATTCAACATTCTTTTTAATATTTGAATGATTATAATGAACAAATTGAAGGTTAAACGATTTTTTTGGCTTAATGAGCGATGTTAAACCGCGGGTACTTAATACACAAAATTCAGTAAATGTTTTGTGCTCACCCGGGCTAACTATGGTAAGTTTGGTAATCATATCTTCGTCCTCGGGTATTGAACCATATTTGTGCTCAATGTGAATAAGGGGCAAGGTGGTAAATTTCAAACCGTAGCTTATTTTTGAACTGTCGGCACGTGTTATTTCAACTTGTACAATCGAACCGGCATTAATATTTTCGAATTTATAAAGTTCGCCGCTTTTTACTTTTGAACTGTTAAATTTTACCGAATTTTGACTGCTAAAACTTACAACCGCATTAAAACTGCCAAAACTTTTTACCGTCACCAGTGCTGTCTGATTCTCGATATCGACAATAACCTGCTGATGATCAATAAACAAAAGCGACTCACTCTCTTCGATATCGGGAATATATGGAAATTCTTTGTAACACGATTGCATTAAAAGCAGCAAGCACGAAGCAGCTAAAATGGCAGCTTTTGATTTTAAATTTTTTAAATTATTGTTCATTAAAACTTGAATAAGAATGACAGCCCAAGGGTATGATAAGTATAAGGCATATAGGTGGTTATTTCCCTGTCGTTGCGATAATATGCTTTTAACAAGTGTTTTGTCCACGGAATTTTGTACTCAATTCCGGCCATGCTTTTAAGTTTACCTGCATATAAACCTGAACGATTAGATGGCAAGTACAATTCGCTTGATATAAAAGGTGTTATTTTCGACTTGGGTATGTTGTATTCAACCTTAATACGGTTTTTGTATATATTGCGGTATTCGGTTGATGCAGTGTATGTTGTAGCATCATCGTCGATATTTTGGTATTGCAAGCGATAGCTCAGTTTAAAGCGTTCTATTTTCTGCTTCAATTGTACAGAGGCTAAAACGGTATGGGTATATTTAAAATTGTTACCATAATTTTTCCGGTTCTTCGAAAAACGGTAAGCTGCCTCAAAATCTAAAAATTTAAAGGGCGAGTAGGTCAATCCTGCTTCGGCTTTCAGTTTGCCAATTTTCGACAGGTTTTGCTCAAGGCCAAGCTCAGCGTCTGCAAATAGATCAAGCTTATCGAACAATGTTTTTTGGACACCCACCGATGTGCGCGACCTTAAATCGCCTACCACTTTAACATACTGAGCATTAAGCTCTGTTAAAGCAAAACAGAAAATTAGTATTAGCGCTGTTCTATTGAACTTGATTATCATCTTATAATTCTTCAATTGTAGTTAACAGTCATGTTATCGGGTTTTGGTGCCCAAATTTGGCGCACCATGTTCCAGGTGTCGCAGTAATTGTTTTCAAAAATGGGATTACTAAGTGTAATTGATCCACTTATGCTCCAATCGTAATTGTCGCCATAACGCACCCCAATGTAATTGTTTGCAAAAGTACAATTTTCGGCCACAACATCATGCTTCGATGAGCTAAAGCCCAATTCTATGCCTTGTTGGCAGTTGCGAACAATGGTGTTGTATATGCGGTGGTGCTTAACTGCCGGTTCGGTGCTCGAAAAAGCAAATCCCTCGTGAAAACAGGCTTCAATAATACAATTACGAATATTTATTGTCCCACCTTCGCCGCCACCCGAATCGATACCATCGTCTTTGGCATACATAAAGTACGAATCGTCAATGTTGGCATCGCTGGCATTAATGTACAATGCATCGTTATCGTTGTCTTGAAAGGTTTGTGAATCGTCGGGGAAATCGGAAAAGTAACTGCCGGTAATGCTCAATTTCGACAGGTTAACTTGTCCGCCGGTTTTTACCCGTTGAACAATACACGAGTCGATTTGGAGCACACAATTTTCGGGGTAAAAAACCTGCCCGGGTGAGTCGGTGAAAACACAATTAGTAAAATACAGCTTGGTATGCGAAGCTTTAAACAATGCCTGATGTTTAGCATGACCATATTGGTACCCGGCACCCGAGTGATGGGCAAACGAACTAAAGAAAGTGTAAGAAGCATTGATACTCGCATTCTCTCCTTCGGAAATAAAACCTCCAAACAAGCTTTTTGAATTATTGCTACTTACCATTATTGGATTGTTTTCCCTTCCGGCAAAGGTTACAAGTCCTTCGTTATAAATGTTAACCCCTTTGGCAATGATTAGAACAACACCTTCGTTAAAAACAATGCCACCACCCTGCTGAATGGTCAAATCGTCTTTAAGTTCAACCAAACTGTTGGCGGGCACTTCAACCAATTCCGAAATGTTTTGCTCCAAATCGAATCGCGATGTTGCGGGCGCCAGATCAATGCTGTAATTTTTACCTGCAATTGTAAAAACGGCACTTTGCGAAGTTTCGATATTGAGTAGCGTTGTTCCTGTGCCATTCTTAATAAAAAATGAATTGCCTTTATCGGTAGTCGCTTCCAGATTAAGCATTTGACGCATCTCATAATTATCAATTTTCAGCAAAACCGGAACCGGTACACCAGTCACATATTGCTTCGGATAAACAATGTTTACTTTACCATTGAAATTTTGGGTTACCACAACAGGTTTAGGCACCCACTTTTTCAATCCCCATTCAGTCTCTCCGCGCTCGGGATCGAGCAACACAAACGAAATAGCTTTTCGTCCACCAATTTTCATTGTATAAAACCCGGCATCGGATAATTCATATATGCCCCTATCAAAAATTATTGCATTATTATTGATGAACACCTCAACGTTTACATCATTTTCGAGCACAAGCGGAGCTTCGTAGTTGGTTTTATCACTCAATTCAGTAAGTTTAATATCGCCTGTAAGCAAAGTATCGTCGGGCTTTTTGCACGAAAAAACAAGCAACAACGAAAAAAGTATTATTAGTAATACGCGTGTATTTTTAATCATGGTTCTTCTATTTGCAGGTTAATCCATTCGCGTCGTTCTTTTAAAAAAATAAGTTTTTGGTTATAGTTTGATTCAAATAGCTCCTTATTGGTTGCATCAACATCGAAAACCGATTGCTCCGAAACAATTGGCTTGTTATAAAAGGGTGCCAATTCAGCATAAACCTGAGCAAACGATGCTTCAATGCTCTCGGTATCGAGCATGCTAAGCACCCATTTAAGGTTTTCCAGGTAGCGGGCATACAAATAATCATCGAAAGCAATTGCGTATTCAATGTCATCTTCAATTGTAAAAATCAACCTGCCCTGGAGTTCGTTCAGCACTTCATCGTGGCTGGTATATACGCGCTCGCCAAAAATGCTGCCAATGGCCCACGATCGGCCAACTTCGTGAGGTTTACCTGCAAAAATATCGTCGTAGTCCCAGGGCAATATATCGAAATAAACACCATTTTTGGTTTCAATGCCGTAGAAGAAAATTTCGTCGGTATTGTCGCCATTTTCAACCAGCATATCGAAAGCCATTTTTCGCATGTAATTATCAATATTCATCTGTTCGGAAAGCTTTTGGAACAATTGTTCACCTTTATACATGGTGAGGGTGTTGTAAATGTTTTTAAAACTTTCGCGGTAGGCATTTTCGCCGTATTTCCCCGATCCGCTTACCATTAACTCGCTAACATTTCCCCTGTAATCGCGGCGTATTACAACATTTGCACTTTTATTTTCGAAGAGGTACTCGTCGGGATCTTCAATAAAAAGATACAACCCCTGATGCCGATCGTTCAACATCAACTCGGTATAAAATGAGTAAAGTGGCCACAAATTGAGTTTATTGAGCATTATGTGCGACAACCTGTTTTCGATATAAGTGTAATCGAATACCATGGCAATGAGCTTAAATTTTTCGAATGCTTTGGCTTGTGCATTTTGTTGGACAAAAGGTATGGCATTGCTTAGGTTTACCGCAAAACCTTTACGTTGAAAATTGAGTGCACTGGCTCCTCGCGTATTCAAACGGTCAACTTCAAAAGGCACATCACCATAGGTCATTTTACGAAGCGAATCGATGTACAATTTTTTTTCGCGCGATTGCAAAATACGATCAACAGTAGCATCGGGCAACTCAAATACAAAAACATTGTTTTGATATGCGGGCACTGTAATGTATTCTTTGTAACACGACACAAACAAAAAAAGCGATATGAATGCCAGCCCAAAAAACTTCATTGTAGTTTTTATTTGTTTTTGTTTTCAGCTTTATCTGCTTCGGCAAAATCTTTCAATTTAAATTGGCCGGGCTCAATTGTCCATTCTTCCTTCAGCTCCCAATTCGACTTTATATTTATAATTTTCGGAAAGTAGTAAACAGCTTCGGGTTTTATCTTTTTCAGATAATTACCACTGTCCCATTTTTGGTTGTTATTTGCATCGTCAATCAGCTTTACTTTGTATTTACCTGGTTTCAGATAATTAAAAACAAGTTCGCCTTGCCCCTGCTCCTTTTGCAACTCCAAAACTACGTCTTCATCTTTCGAATTTTTAAGCAATTGCACAATGCCTGCACTGTCGAAACCTTTAATATTAAAAATGGCAGTACCATAAAAGTCGGCTTTTTG
>JAFGAF010000231.1 GCA_016933815.1 Prolixibacteraceae bacterium | reverse complement strand
GTCGGTTCCGAGGGCGCAATAAGTAATAATGCCTTGATTGTCGCTTGTCGTACCCCTTAATGCGTCGGCCATTGAGTTTTTGCCAACCGTAACAAATGTATTTTTTATGAGGTCCCGGGATTTTAATTTGCCGGTTTTTGCGTCCCGCAATTCAACCAAAACCATACCGGCCGGTATTATTTTGTCGTGAGCTTTTATTTGCATATTTTAATTATAACAACTTACCATATGTACTTGTAGCCTTATGACACTTATAACAAAGTGTCCGGCCATTTTTTATGTCCCAAAGTGATGCGTAATTCATACATCTATTGTAATCATATTGACACGCTTTGAGGTAAATTGCTTTTTGTATAATGTGGTCACAATGTAATTTGCCACCCCTTTTATTACAAAGCACGCACGTATAATTGTCACGTTCAAAAATAACCTTGCGCCATGCTCGGTATTTCTTTGTATTTTTAATCCGGTCAACCAATTTGCTCTTGCGGCCAACTTTGTCATAAAATCGTTTTCTTGATTGTTGTATTTTTTCGGTTCTTTCGGCCGTATGATATAAACTGCCATTTTTTCTTTTTGCCTCAATAATTTTGTAAACATGCTCTTTTGTAAAATGTTTACCTTTATTGCTTGGGGGTTTAATCCCCTTTGCTTTTAATGTTGCCGATATTTTTAACTTTATTTCGGCGGGCATGCCGTTTATCCAACCAATTCCCATAATTGCATTATATCAACTCCATTGAAACAATACAACTACCCCCACTGAAAAAGGTTCCAACGCGCCCGGGTAATTGGCGTGGCGTCCAAACTATCTGTACACCAAGTAAAATATGGTCCGGTGCTGTCAATTGTTAAATTGTCGGTCAAACTGTCGCTTAATAATTCGTCGGTTATTTGAAATAACTCGTCCACAACCTCGTCGTCGTCCAACTCAATCAAATTTTTGTTTGTTTCCAAAAGTCCTATTAAAAACTTAATAATGCCAAGCGTTTTACTGCTTGCAATATAAACTTGGTAATAATAATTACCGCCGCCAAGTGACCGGGCAATTACCTTTTGC
>JAFGAF010000230.1 GCA_016933815.1 Prolixibacteraceae bacterium | reverse complement strand
GAACACAGCACAAAGGTGTACGGGGCCAAAAATATGCCTTATGCCGCCCCTTTATCGATCACCGCATCGATCGTTTCGATTGTCCTGTTAATTGCTAACCTTTTTTAATTTCGTTTTGATGGATAACAAACAGTTTGACCAAATGATGCAGGCTCAGGCCGCCAACAGCGGTGTTGATATTACCAAATTGTTGTATAAATTCCTACGCAACTGGTACTGGTTTGTTTTGGTATTGATAATTACCTTCTCGGGTGCATTTTTGTATAACCGCTACACTACGCCGGTTTACCACATGTGTACCACCTTGCTGATGGAAAACGAAAAAGGTGGTTCGCCATTACAGTCGTCGGGCGAAGGGCTTTCGGCCAACGTTTTTCAGGGCATGGGCGTGTTAGGCAGCATGCGCAATATTTATAATCAGATGATCATTCTGAAATCGACACCACTGATTACACGTACCATTAACGAGCTCGATTTCGAAATCAGTTATTACCGCATAGGGCGCATCTCGGTTAGCGAGATATACAACGAAGTGCCTTTTACTGTTACCTGGGACCAAAACCATGCGCAAATTATCGACAACGATTTTGTGCTCTCGATAAAACCCGACGGCAAAATGCTGCTTTCGCTCGATGCCAAATCGGCAAATGTTTACAATTATCAGCTCGAACGCAGTGTGAACTGGCTCAGCGATTTTACCTTTTCGCAGGAATTTGAACCCGGCTTGCCCATCGAGTCGAGTGTGATGTCGTTCACCATTCACCTGAACGAAAATTTTAATCCCTTACATCCCAATAATTACAAATTCAGGTTCAACACCCGTCAGGCTTTGGTAAAACGTTACCAGACCAGCCTGAACGTAGCCCTTGCCAGTAACGAAACTTCGATCATGAACATATCGGTGCGCGATTTCAATGTTCAAAAAGGAATCGAATTTTTGAACAAGCTTACCGAGGTTTACCAAATTGATAACCTGGGCAAGAAAAACGAAAATGCCAACCGTACCATTCAATTTATCAGTTCGCAATTGCAAAACATATCCGATTCGTTGCTCTTTTCGGAGTCGCAAATGGAAGACTTCCAAAGCGAACACCAGTTGCTCGATATTTCGCTGCAATCGCAACAGTTGCTCGATCAGATGCGCGACCTCGACAAAGAACGGGTAGCACTCGAAACACAGAACCGTTATTACCATTATTTGAGCGAATACATTGCTAAGGATGAGTCGGACGAAGAAACGATTATTGCCCCGTCGGCCATGGGTATTTCCGATCCGCTGCTCAATAGCCTCATTATTTCGCTTAACGATTTGGTGACCAACAAAGCCAGTCAAACATCCATACGGCAAAATTCGCAACACCCTACCATTATTCGCTTAAACTCGCAAATTGAAAGTGTGAAAAGCTCGTTGCGCGAAAACGTAAACAACATCATTTCGCAGTCGGACATTGCATTGAGCAACCTTAACCAACGCATCAGGCAGCTTGAGGCCCAGGTGCGCCGTTTGCCGGCTACCGAGCGCAGTTACGTGAACATTGAACGCAAATACAAACTCAACAACGAAACTTATACTTTTTTACTGCAAAAGTTATCGGAGGCACAAATAGCCAAAGCATCGAACACCTCCGATGGTCAAGTGATTGAGGAAGCGCGCATGACAGGGCCCAACCCCGTTGCACCCAAAAAGTCGCAAGTTTACATGATAGCCATTTTGTTGGGGCTGGCCATACCGGCAGCTTTCATTTTTATGCTCGATTTGCTCAACAATACCATCACTTCGCAGGACGATGTTGAAGCCATTACCCAAATACCCATTATTGGGCACGTATTGGCCAGCAAGGACAAGCAGGTTAGCCGCCGCTTAGTGCTCGAAAGGCCGCAGTCGCCTGTTTCGGAGCCATTCAGGGCAATCCGAACCAAAATAAAATTAATTACAAAGGGAAAAGAGAAACCGGTGATTTCGGTTACATCGGCTTATTCGGGCGAGGGAAAATCGTACAATGCCATTAACATTGCTTCGAGCATTGCCCTGCTCAATAAAAAAGTGGTGATTCTTGATCTCGACCTGCGAAATTCGAAAATGGTTGATGAGTTCAACCTTGAATCGGGGCTTGGTGTAGTCGATTACATTATTGGTGCTGCAACACTCAACGAAATTACCTTTGATACCAAAAATCCTTCGTTGAAACTCATACCTGCCGGCTCAATACCTCCCAACCCTGCCGAGATGATGATCGATCCTAAAATGCTCGAGTTGCTCAATATTCTTAAAAACAATTACGATGTTGTAGTGATTGATACGCCACCGGTTGGCTTTGTGGCCGATATTTATCAGTTGCACGAGCTCATCGATGCCAATATTATTGTGGTGCGCCATAAGTTCACCAAAAAGAAACCGTTTAAAGATGCTCTTGAACAAATTGAACAAAATCAGTTAAAAGGGCTGGGCATTGTTATTAATGGTTTGAAGCCATCAAACGGGCGTTACGGTTACGGATACGGCTATGGTTATGGATACGGCTATGGTTATGGTTATGGT
>JAFGAF010000229.1 GCA_016933815.1 Prolixibacteraceae bacterium | reverse complement strand
TATGAAACAAAAACAGATGCTTTGAAGCGTGAGATCGCAATAAAGAAAAAGAAGAGCAGAAAGTATATTGAATATTTAATAGCGAGGAAAATATTAAATAAAAAACCCTGTTGGTTGAAAAACTAACAGGGTTTTGCACGGGAGGAGCGACTCGAACGCCCGACACCTGGTTTTGGAGACCAGTGCTCTACCAACTGAGCTACACCCGTGTGTTTTGGTAACAGCGGTGCAAATATACACAGTTTCTTCTTTCTTCCAAAAGTATGAACAAAAAAAGTAAGCTAACTTTTTTGCCATTTTCCGAAAGGTTTTAAAATGATTTACTTAACCATGAAGTCGAACATTAATTTGTTGCCAATGTAGCCTTGTAAACGATCGTTAATTTTTACCGGGCCTACACCTGCAGGGGTTCCTGTGTATATCAGATCGCCTGTTTTTAGTGTAAAATATTTCGAAATATTGGCAATCAATTCGTCAAACGAGAAAATCATCAATCCTGAATTGCCACTTTGGCGGGTTGTTCCGTTAATATCGAGCCTGAACTCAATTTGCTTTTCGGGCAGTTGATCTAATGGTATAAAATGGCTGCTAATGACTGCCGAATAATCAAATGCTTTGGCCTTTTCCCATGGTAAACCTTTGTCCTTTAGTTTGTTTTGCAGATCGCGGGCAGTGAAATCGATTCCAAGCCCAACCGAGCTGTAATAACGGGATGCAAATTTTGGGGATATATTTTTTCCTACCTGATCTATTTTAAGTACCAGTTCAACTTCGTGGTGAAGGTCGGATGAAAAATCGGGTATAAAAAAAGGCTTGTTTTTACGAAGTATCGATGAATCGGGCTTCATAAAGATAACCGGTTCATCGGGCTTTTCGTTGTTCAGTTCGGCTATATGGTCGGCATAGTTACGACCTATGCAAATAATTTTCATGCTTTTTCAAATTTTATGATATGTTTTCTAGTTCTTAACCGCTTTAACAATATCGGATAAGAATTCGTTATAATCAAAATCTCCTTTTTTTGAAAACCCTGTTCTGACCACCACCAAGTTCTTTGATGGAATAATATAGATGTACTGCCCGTCGTGGCCACGGCAACAAAACATGTCGGACGGAACATCGGGGTAATCGGTTTGCGATTTATTGAGCCAGAAAAAAGCACCATATTGTCCTTCCGAATCGGAGGCAG
>JAFGAF010000228.1 GCA_016933815.1 Prolixibacteraceae bacterium | reverse complement strand
TCGAGCCCTTCCTGAATGGTGTAATGTATTTCGTGATGAACGGATCCGATGTGATCGGCCACTTTACGGGCAGCAGCCAAATCGGGCGAACCTTCGAGCCCAATAACAAAAGAGTGCAATTGCGGCCACCAGGCGTCTTTTTGGTCGCCTTCTTCGATACGTTTTGCCGAAAACTTTTTGGCCAAAGCCGAAGTAATTGACGAATCGAGGCCACCCGAAAGCAAAACACCGTAGGGCACATCACTCATTAATTGACGGTGCACCGAATCTTCCATGGCTTTACGCAACTCATCAATGCTTATATCGTTGTCTTTAACATTGTCGTAGTCCATCCAATCGCGTGTCCACCAACGCTTAATTTCGCCATCTTTACTGTACAAATAACTGGCCGGCGGAAATTCCTGAATTTTGGTGCAAAAACCTTCGAGTGCTTTCAACTCCGAAGCAACATAAAAGTTTCCCCACTGATCCCATCCCATGTACAATGGAATAATACCAATATGGTCGCGGCCAATCAGGTAAGCATCTTCTTTTTCGTCGTATAGGCAAAAGGCAAAAATACCATTCAGGTCGTCCAAAAATTTTTCCTTTTTTTGTTGATAAAGAGCAAGAATGACCTCACAATCGGACCCGGTTTGGTACTCATACTCATTTTTGGTTATTGCCCTAATTTCGCGATGATTATATATTTCGCCGTTAACGCCCAAAATGAGCGATTTATCCTTACTGTACAAAGGCTGACCACCCGATTCGGGGTCAACAACTGACAAACGTTCGTGAGCAATAATTGCGTTCTGCCCGCAATAAATGCCCGACCAGTCGGGACCACGATGCCTCAATTTTTTTGATTGTTTCAATACCTGTGCCCGCAAATGCTGCGAATCAACCTTCAGATCGAAAACTCCTACAATTCCACACATAACTCTATATTTTTAGCTTGAATATTTAAATTTTAATAGATTTATGGTGCAAATATAATCTTTTAGTCAAGCTTTACGTGATTTTCTTTTACTTTTTGGTCAAATATTAAATTTTTTGCTGTCATTTTTCTTTTTTTCAATATTCAACTTAAAAAAAAGATGCAGCATTATTGAAGAAATTACTAAACTTTTCGTTTTAATGAATGTTTCAGTGAGTGTAAACAACAAAACAAAAAATACATGTCGGAAAGAAAAGGATTAGTAAGTTTTGCAGGTAAACCGGTTACATTAACCGGCACTGCTGTTCAGGTGGGCGATGTAGCTCCCGATTTTACCGGAACCAACCAAGGCCTCGAGCCGGTTGCCCTATCGCAATTTAAAGACAAGGTAGTGGTTATTGCCATTTACCCGTCGATTGATACCGGTGTGTGCCAAAAACAAAACCGCAAGTTTAACGAAATTGCAAGCTCAATGAGCGATGTTGCCGTATTGAGTGTTTCGCTCGATTTGCCATTTGCACAAAAGCGTTTTTGCGCAGCCGAAGGGCTCGA
Source organism: Prolixibacteraceae bacterium (assembly GCA_016933815.1). Lineage (GTDB taxonomy): Bacteria > Bacteroidota > Bacteroidia > Bacteroidales > Prolixibacteraceae > Roseimarinus. Next base: position 383 of record JAFGAF010000228.1, on the reverse strand, counting down.
TAGCATCGTTACTCTATCGGACTACAAGGAGCGTGAATTTGGTAATAAATACGGCTTTTTGATTAAAGAACTCGCTTTGCTGGCACGCGGAACAGTAATAATTGATAAAAAAGGTGTTATTCAATGGGTTGAAATTGTGCCCGAAATAACTTCGGAGCCCGATTACGAAACAGCACTTGAAAAAATAAAAAGCCTGCAATAAGAGCTTTCAAAGAAACACTACCCTACCTGTTCGATTTTTCGAATACGGTAGGGTTTTTTATTTTGCGACTCGAAATAGGTTCGCATTTGAATTTCGGCAATTAAACCAAAAGTAATCAACTGAATACCACCCAACAATAATATCATACCCAATATCATTAAGGGCTTTCCCCAAATGTCGT
>JAFGAF010000227.1 GCA_016933815.1 Prolixibacteraceae bacterium | reverse complement strand
TTGTTGTGCAGCAGCCACCCCTGCATTAAGGTTAGCCTCGGCAGTTTGAGCACCCATTTTCTGTGGTGTAAAAAAACATCTGCCTTTGAAATTTTTCTCGAAAACGTCAATCTGATCGGGTGCAATGTCCGATAAGTATTTAACATCGGGACGATAACGCATAAAATTAATCAAATCGTCTTCGTTAACTACTTCTTTGCGAGCTGTATTTACAATAATTGCATTGGGCCTTAAATGTTGTAATACCTGATAGCTTACCGACTTAATGTGTTCGCCCCTAGCCGGCACATGAATTGAAAGGATGTCGCTCATTGCATACAGTTCTTCCAGTGAATCGGTAACCTGCAAGCCTTCAGAAATTGCCTGAGCCTTGCTGTAGCGGGTATAAACAACTGGGGTCATTCCAAAACCGCGAGCAATGCGTTTCACGTTTCGAGCTACATAGCCATAGCCATGCAAACCAATGTTGCGGCCACGCAATTCGCCACCCGATGTTCCCGAAAACATATTTCGGATTCCATAAAGCGCAAGGCCAATAGCCAATTCGGCCACTGCATTCGAGTTCTGACCAGGAGTATTCATTACAACAATGCCTTTTTCTGAAGCAGCTTTCAGGTCGATATTATCGTAGCCTGCACCTGCCCTAACCACTATTTTAAGGTTTTTAGCGGCATTAATTACTTCGGCATCAACAATATCGCTGCGAACAATAAGCGCATCGACACTTTCAACAGCTTTTAACAAATCAGTTTTTGAGCTGTATTTTTCAAGCAGTTCGAACTGATAGTCGGCCTGCTTAATCACCATAGTAATTTGGTTGATAGCCTTTTCCGAAAAGGGCTTTTCAGTTGCATTCAATACTTTAATCATTGCTCGTAAGGTTTTATAAAGAAAATGCAGAACCTGAAATCCTGCATTTTCTTTTTAATTATTGATTCGATTCGAATTCTTTCATCGCATCGACGAGCACCTGAACACTCTCCTTTGGAAGCGCATTATAGGTTGAAGCCCTGAAACCACCTACCGAACGGTGTCCCTTAATACCTACAATCCCTTTTGAGGTAGCCAGTTTAAGGAAATCGGCTTCGAGTGCTTCGTTACCTTCAGTCATTACAAAGCAAATGTTCATAACCGAACGATCTTCAATTGCAGGTACAACTGCTTTGAAAAGTTTGTTACGGTCGAGCTCATCGTATAATATTTTTGCTTTTTCGATATTTTTTTGTTGCATAGCTGTAATACCGCCTTGGGCTTTGTACCATTTTAAGGTTTGTAAAGCCGAAAAAATAGCAATACAAGGTGGCGTATTAAACATTGAACCGCCATCGATATGGGTTTGATAATTAAGCATAGTTGGAATTGTTCTTTCAACTTTTCCAAGTGCTTCTTTTTTAACAATTACCAAAGCGACACCAGCCGGAGCGAGATTTTTTTGTGCACCTGCATAAATCAAATCGTACTTCGAAATGTTAATTGGGCGGCTAAAAATATCAGACGACATATCGGCAACCAAAGGAATGTTAACCTCCAAATCGTTGGCATACTGCGTACCATAAATGGTATT
>JAFGAF010000226.1 GCA_016933815.1 Prolixibacteraceae bacterium | reverse complement strand
CTGCATGAAGTTCCGGTGCTTTGCACCTTTATATTTATCCCGGTTAATTGATGTGCTACAAATATTTTGGTGCTCTGCACCTCAACCTCAACCTTAACCCCTGCCTCATTCTGACCCATCATCCAATTTTCCATCATTCCAAATCCCAAACATAAAACCCAATATTGAGCATTCTGAATTCATTCCGTCTCCCGTCTCCCGTTTCCCGTCTCCCGTCTTCGGTCTCCGGTCTTCGGTCTCCGGTCTTCGGACTTCCGTCTCCTGACTCCGTCTTTGCAATTTGTTGGCAAAAATTAAGTAAAGTTGATTTTTTGTTTGTAATTTTAGCTGAAAGAAAAAGCAAACATCAATTCACCATTCATAACATAAAAACTTAACCATGATCAAAACAATCATTTCCGATTACCGGCAAGCAAAATTGTTGCAAATAATTGGTCGCCTTGATACCCTGGCTGCAAATGAATTTGGTGCTCAGCTTTCTCAAACAGTTGAGGCCGAAAACAAGGTTGTTATTGATGCCTCGCAGTGCAACTATTTGTCGAGCACGGGCATACGTGCCCTTTTGTCGGGCTACAAACAAATGAAAGCCAAAGGAGGATCACTTTTGCTTTGTGCTCTTCAGCCCGAAGTTTTTCAGGTAATCGAAATGGTCGGCTTGCACAATGTTTTCGATGTTTTTGCTACTATTGATGAGGCAGCCGATTCGATTAGAACAAAAAATGACAATTTAACTGTGATACTGGGCGACGACGATTTGTCGTTTCAATACCTCCAAAGCTCTACCAATGCCTGTAATGCAAAAATTATTAAAAATGAATTGATGGCATTTGGTGAGTTGGGTTTATCGTTTGGGGTAGGGGCATTGAGCGAAACCGATGAGCCTGTTAACGCGGGCGTGTATTTTACGTTGGGAAATTGTGTCGGTTTTTTTCCGGCAAACCAAACCGTTGAGGCCGATTTCAGGATTGCACTTAACAACAGCATGTTTGCAGCAAATGTGGGGTTTGGGATTTCATTCGGGGAAGCCATATCGGGCAGACTTACTGCCCAGAAATCATCAATAGTTGCTTTTTCGAAATTTGCCGAAGCAGTTGATGATTTGCTGCCAAAAATTGAGGTGAACACCAACTTGGCAGGTTTGCTTATTTACTCAGTTGTTGAAGGAAAACCGGCCATTTCATTTGCAGTAAAATTCAACAAAATTGATTCGGTTGAAGGCACCGAAAATTGGTTTGAATATGCCAATAAACTAAAAACTAAAAATCAGATAAACAATTGGTTGGGCATTACCTTGGTGCTTTCCGAAGGGCATCGGCCCGAACACGATGCAAAGGTGTTTGAATGGCTCAAGCAATTGTTGACCATCGAAAATGTGTTGGAAATAAGGTGTTTCGATGTGGAAAAGGCTTTGATTGATCCTTCGGTTTTTTTGGTGTCGACCCAAAAGCTGCTTAACGCCGGCGATGTTCAGCTTAAAATTGAAACCGGCGAAGGCTTGGATATTTCAAAGTCGCACCGTTTTTTAATCCGAAATTTGTACACCGATTCGGCCAGGGTAGAGCTCAAACCGCTTCATGGTGGTTTCTCTGCTCAAACTTATTTTGTAAGTTCGTTCGATGCCAAAGGGCGCAAAATGCGGCCTACGGTTTTAAAGACTGCGCCACGAGCAATGATTGCCCGCGAAGCCGACAGTTGCCGAAAATATGCCATGCCTTACATTTTGAACAACAGTGCCATGGTGCTTGGCGAGGTGTTTTTGGCCAATGCCGGAGCTTTGCGCTACAACTTTGTGGGCATTGGCGGCGAAGATTCAAAACTGAAATGGTTGACCGATTATTATACTGAATGGGATTACGAAAAACTGGAACCGCTTTTCGATAAAATTTTTCTGAAAATTTTACATCCGTGGTACGGACAGCCTGTTGAGCAAAACATAAAACCCTTTGTCGATCACGATCCTACGCGTACATTCTTTCCGCATATTTTTGAAACAGCCGAAAAGGTGCTTGGCATTTCGGTTAAGGAGCAATTTATTCAAATTAGCGAAAGCGACGAAAAAATGCTTAATCCGTATTGGTTTTTGAAGAACGTGTATCCAAAAAATGTGCACAAGGAAATAGGCTTTCTAAGTTCGATTTGCCATGGCGATTTAAACATGCAGAACATTCTGCTCGACGAGGCAATGAATGTTTACCTGATCGATTTTTCAGAAACCAAACCCCGTTCAATGGTTTCGGACTTTGCCCGCCTCGAGGCCATTTTTATGATCGATTTTGCCCCGGTTGACCAAAGTACCGATATGGCTAATTTTGTGCAAATTATGCGTAAAATGTACAACCCCGAACACTTTTCCGATCAATCGCTAATCCAGCAACAAACACCCGAATACAAATTGAAAAAGAACATGTCGCTCGCTTTTAAAATGAGGCAATACGCATTGCAAACGGCCATAAATCAGAACACTGAATTTGCGTATTTTATGGCATTGCTCGAGTGGGTGCTCCCTGTTGTATGTTACCGCGAAACGTACGAGCGAAAACGGCTCTCGATGATTGTGGCATCGTTGCTTTGTGCCGAAGTAATTCAACTGGCACAAATTGAATAATTTTTTGTCGATAATGCTTATTCTTGCTAAGTTTGTTTAAGTTTTGGCATTGGTATTCAACAATGAAAATAACTGATAACATAAACTTACTATGCGAAAAATAAAAAACGTGCACTTGCACGAAGATCCTGAAAAATACAATTGTTTTGGTTGTGCTCCTCACAATCAGTTGGGTTTGCACCTCGATTTTTGGGAAGATGGCGATGAAGTGTTTACCCTATGGGAGCCCAAACCGCACCTGATGGGTTGGGTGAATGTGTTGCACGGCGGTATTCAGGCCACGCTTATGGACGAAGTGTCGGGTTGGCTGGTTTACGTGAAATGCGCCACCGTCGGAGTAACTGCCGAGTTGAATGTGAAATACCGAAAGCCCATGTTTATGGATCGCGGCCCACTAAAAGTGATCAGTAAATTGCGCGAAAAAACCCATCGGATGGCCATAATCGACTCCCGAATTGAAATTGATGGGGTAGTGCATGCCGAGGGGGTACTCAAATTTTTCCTGTTCAGCGAACAAGTGGCCCGCGAACAATATTATTATCCGGGGGTAGAAGCATTTTTTGAATCATAATTGTTTGCTACCTGCTTGGGCTATGCTTTTATTTGATAAATTGCCCTAAAATTCCTGATCATGACAAACAACGTTGATATTCTTTCAGCACAATTAAAGTTGGCCGACGATTTGTTCCGCCAAAAGCTGCGACCTGTGTTCGAAAATTATTTAAAGGAAATTGTAACTAATCATAAAAGCTTTGTCGAAGGCTTTAAAACAATTTTTTACAATTATCAGAAGGAATTCAATAATGCATCAAAACGCAACGAAAAAATAGTTATCGAAAGGGCATTTAAAGCGAAAATGGTTGCTTTTATCGATGAACAGCTTGCAGCAATGTCAGGTGAAGATGCCCGCAATTTTGTTAGCGATTTTATTTCGTTTGCTAAAGATCATGCAGCCGGGCTGAAATCAATTGTTTCAATTCGCGAACAATTAAAGCCTTATTCGTTCTCGTTTACCGAAACGCCTTTGGTTTTTAGTCGTAAGGTGTTGTTTAACATGCGGTTTTATTCAAATTTTCTACTAATAAAAATTGCCAATTTTTTTCGGCGAATCAGAAAAAAGCCCTTGCTCGATACAAAGGTTTATGGGAAACGTAAAATTCCTTTTCGCCAAATGTTCAACAATTTTTTATTGAACGAATTTTTGAAAAAAGCTTTGCCCCTCGAAAATAAACTGCACGTTACTGTAAATAAGAATATGGTGGCAATTTGGGAATACACCGATCGGCTCGATAAAGAATTTCGGGAGTTCTTATTTCCAAACAACAGTAACAACGATGGTGAAAAAGCTCTTGAGGAAATCGATTTCGAGAACTTGATTGAGGCCTGTAACGAAAGCCTTGCAATTTTAGCTGCCGATACCGATGCCATTGTCGGGAAACTTTTCGACGATTTTGCCGCAGCAGCCGACAAGGTTGACGGGCTCGATTTATCAGTTAAATCTTTCAGGCAGAATAAAATTGATGAAAGGAACGAACGCTTAGAATCAATCCACCACACCCAAACAAAGCAATGGACAAATACCCAAAAAGCTTTGTTCGACGATTGGGCTGTTGATGTTGAAATTAATTTGCTGTTTTATTCGCTGATTAACGAATTCAACCAAATGTACGGCAAAGTTGATGCTTATATTCAAACCGATCTAGAGCATAAACTTGAACTTGTAAAATTATTTTTTGACACATCGGAGAAGAATATCGAAAAGGCATCGGGTTCGCGAAAGGCACTGCTTAAAACCATTGCTGCCGAAAAAAATAATGTGGCTTTAGGCTTAATCGATAACAACCTTACTCCTTTGGTTGAACAATTAACTGCCAGTTTCGATCCATATTTCGAAGCTTTAAGCATACAGGCAAATGCTTTTGTTCAGCAATTGAGCGATAACAGGGGCTTCATTCGAAATAAGAAGTATTACGAACCGGCGGGCGATAGTGACATCAAACACATTTCGCCTAAAGAACTGTTGCAGTTTGAAGCTTTACCTGCATTTGTTACCGAAATAAAAAGCCTCCAACGTTGGGTGAACGGTCAGCTCGAAAAAATGCGGATCAACTTAATGGGCTTAGGTACTGTTGCCGATTTTACCCTCGAGTCGGCACAAATAATGCTCCAAGCCGATGGCAAAGAGCTCGAAGCCACCAAACAGGCTGTTGCCGAAGGTTATGCGCGCTCGTTAAAGCACCTGGCCAATGTGAGCGAAATAATTAAGCAACTAAAAGCCGAAACCCATAGTCGGCTAACAAAAGCAATTGCCCGTTTCGACGAAAATATTTTTAAGCTTAAAGACACTGAAAACCTGTTCGAACTTAACCTTAAAATTGCTCGTATTAAGGCGGTTGAACGTACCAAACATTATCGGAAACAGTTTTTTGATTTCTTTAAAGATGCCGTTCCCCGATTAAAAAATTTTTATGACGAAAGCAAGAATAAACTAACAGCAACAATAGAGAAATACAAAAAGCGGATGGGCATTTCAACCGAAAAGAAATTTCTTTCGTTCGAATTGTCCGAGTTTCTCGATCAAACCCACCAAACCCTTCAGCACTTGCCCTTTGTTTATCAGCGTTTGTTTCAGCTAAAACCAACCGACGAAGACCGTTTTTATGTAAACCGCGAAAAAGAACTTGAGCAGCTTGCCAAAGCATACGAAAATTGGAAAAAAGACCGGTTTGTGACCGTAGCACTTGTGGGCGATAAGGGCAGCGGAATAACTTCGTTGATCAACTACTTTTTGAAAAAAAATAAAATCGATTTGCCGGTTTACAGAACAACTCTGAGCAATAAGATTTATCAAACAGAGCAATATTTATTGTTGATGAGAGAGCTGTTCGATCAGCGTCATTTTAAAAACAATGCCGAGATAATTGAGTTTTTAAACAATACCGAATCAAACACAATAGTAGTTGTTGAAAACTTACAGCACATGTTTTTAAAAAAGGTGAATGGTTTTGATTGTATGAACCTCTTTTTTGAACTGATGGCCCATACTATGAAAAAAGTTTTTTGGGTGGGTGCTTATACCAACCATTCGTGGAATTACCTGAACCGTACCATTCATGTGTCGAATTATTTTACTACCGAAATATATGCCGAGCCAATGTCGCGAGAAAGCATCGAGAATATCATATTTAAACGCAATCATTTAAGTGGCTTTCAAATTGTTTTTGAAGCCGATGAAGACATCACTGCTTCCAAAAACTTTCAAAAGCTCGACGAGATTGAGCAGCAGCAACTATTGCGCAGTACTTATTTTAATACCCTCAGGGCTTTGTCGGCAGGGAATATTTCTCTGGCACAACTTTATTGGTTACGTTCAACCCGAATGGAGGGTAGCGATACAATTATAATATCAGCCATTAAAGAGATCGATTTCTCGTTCATCAAAAAACTTTCGGGCGATGAGCTTTTCGTTATGCAAGCGCTAATTATTCACGATGGTCTCGAAATCGACGATTTTTCGCTGGTAATGAACAAGCCCATTATTGCTTGTAGAAATTTATTAACTCCTTTACTCGAAAAAGGCCTGCTGATAAAGCCCCGCTCGAAATACAATATTCATCCAATTATTTTTAAGGCGATGGCAGGTTACTTAACCGGTAAAAATTTTATTAATTAAAAATGGCAGCTTATGAAACGATTAATATTCATTATTTTACTGTTTGTGCAGTGCATTTTTTTAAGTGCTGCCGATACCATAACTGCCAAAGTTATTCTGCTTGAGCCCGATAGCATCGACTTAATATATGCAGGGCAATCTGTACCCGACTCAGTTGCGGCCGATAGCGTGGCTGTTGGCGATCAGAAAATTCCGGAAAAACCTGCTGACGTTCTGCATGCCATTTCGTTTTCGAATATTTTCTGGACCCTTGTTCTGCTTTTAATAGGCTACTTATTTATTCGGTTAATTATTAAAGCATTGGAGCTTTTTGCCGAGCGAAGTGTTAAATACCGCATCAGCATCAAAAGCATGATTCCGATAGTGCGAATTGTAGTGTGGGTTATTGTAATTTTTGCAATAGTGAAAGGCATTTACAATCCGCCAATCGAAACCCTAATTGCCATTTCGGCATCGGTTACCATTGCTGTTGGTTTGGCAGCGCAGGATTTGCTCAAAAACGTGTTTGGTGGTTTAATGCTGTTGTTCGACCGCCCTTTTAAAGTGGGCGATAAAATTGAAGCCGGAAAATATTACGGCGAAGTGCTCGAAATTGGTTTACGCTCAACACGTGTGGTTACCCCCGACGATTCGGTGGTGACCATCCCCAACATGGAGCTAATGAACAATTCAGTATCGAATGCCAACTCGGGCGAACTTAATTGCCAAGTGGTTGCCGAAGTGTATATGCCAATTGATATCGATACCCATAAGGTACGTAAAATAGCCATCGAAGCCGCACAGGTGTCGCCTTTTGTATATTTGCAAAAGCCAATTGTTGTGTTGTTTTTTAACGAGGTGAAAGAACGCCGTAGTTATCTTAAAATGCGTCTAAAAGCTTATGTGATGGACATCAGGTACGAGTTTCAGTTCAAAAGCGATATGACCGAAACCGTTGTGCGTGAGTTGCTGTCACAAGGGGTGCTCAAAAAGGATGATGTGGTGTAATGGATATGATTTATCTTTGAAAAATGTTTAAAAGAATAATAGTTGATGCAATAAAGGAAAAGAATAATTTAAACAAAAAAATATGAAACACGTTTCAATACTTTTAATTT
>JAFGAF010000225.1 GCA_016933815.1 Prolixibacteraceae bacterium | reverse complement strand
GGACAGGCCTATCTTTATTGGGGAAACCCAGGCCTTTGGTATGTTAAATTGAACGAAGATATGATCTCGTACGACCAAAGTATTGGCGACAAGGGAATTGTTTCAATCGAAATGACTCCGGAATCCTTCGGAAGTCAGCAAGGTCGCGATGGCGAAAAACGTGCTTCATATACCGAGGGACCCTGGTTTTATAAGCGTAACAACTTGTATTACATGATTTATGCCGCCAAAGGCATTCCCGAATATATTGCGTATTCAACGGCGCCATCAGCCGAAGGCCCGTGGACATACCGCGGAATCATTATGGAACGTGCCGATCATTTGGCATTTACCAACCATGCCGGCATAATCGATTATGAAGGAAATTCCTACTTCTTTTATCACGATCAGGCTTTGTCGGAAGGCGAAGGATTTAAACGTTCGGTTAGTGTTGAGCAGTTCAGCTATAATGACGATGGTACTATTCCGCTAATCGAGCCTACTAAAACGGGTGTGAAAGAGAGCGTTTCGAACGTGAATCCGTATAAAAAGGTTGAAGCTGAAACCATTGCCTGGAGCGAAGGTTTGAAGACATCGGGTAACAGTCAGTCAGGTGTTTACCTTAACCAGATAAATAATGGCGATTATCTGATAGTTCGCAGTGTTGATTTTGGCAAAGGGGCAAAAACATTCGAAGCTTGTGTTGCATCAGCTTCAAAGGGTGCCCAAATCGAAGTTCGTTTGGGTAATCGCAATGGTGAGTTGCTGGGTAAACTTGAGATAGAAAATACCGGCGGCTGGGAAAAATGGTCAAAAGTGAAAGGCAAGTTAAAAAAAGCAACAGGTGTTCACGATATCTGCCTGGTTTTCAAAGGAGACGATGGCGAGTTGTTTAATTTCGACTGGTGGGTTTTGAAATAAAAATATGATTAAAAAAACTGATTATGAATAAATTAATAATAGTAACTGCCTTAACTTTTTTATTTTTTACGGCATGTCAATCGGGTTCAAATTTCGAAAAAGATACGAACGGACTAACATTGAACCTGAAAGAAGGTACGCTTGGAATTTACCCGCTTTCGGATAACACGGTTCGTGTGCAGTATTTCGAAGGCGAGAAATCAAGCCTTCCCGAATTTGTGTTGCTTAACGAATTCAATGTTCCTCATTTCGATGTTTTTGAAACAGGAAGTACTGTTCGTTTGTCGTTGAAAGAGCTTGTGGTTGAGGTGGATAAAAAAACCGGCGATGTGTTGTTTATCGATAGCTTGGGGAAGGTTATTTTAAAAGAAAAAGCCGGTTCGCGTTTGCTTAAGCCCGACACGGTTATGGGTAAACCATGTTTTATGGTTGAACAAACCTTTCATTCTCCCCACGACGAATCGATTTTTGGTTTGGGCCAATTTCAGGACGGTCACTACAACTTAAAAGGTGTAAGCCGCCGCTTAACACAAGTGAACAGTCAAATAGCCATTCCCTTTGTCTATTCAAGTAAAGGATATGGTTTGTTGTGGCACCAATATGGTTTAACCGATTATAATCCGGCCGATAACTTTGTGTCGTTGCTTAAACAGAAAAAGCCTGCCGAGAGCGAAAAGCTTGTTGAAGTAACCACCACGGCGGGCACCCAAAAAGTGGCTCAAAATCAAAGCTTATATACCGGAACTTTCAGTGTTCCAACCGATGGTGAGTATTCAATATTTCTCGATCTGGGTGCCATGGGCAACCGCCATTACGTGGTAATCGACGGAAAACCCTGCATCGATCAAAGCAACATGTGGTTG
>JAFGAF010000224.1 GCA_016933815.1 Prolixibacteraceae bacterium | reverse complement strand
GTGTTTATTATGAAACGTTTTTCGCTATGCCCCGATGAACTCTTTATCTTCTTTTGCTTATAATTTGTTACAATGAACTTTTGATGCTTGTAGTGGCTGTGATCGGGATCGAACAACTCAAAACTAATGGCTTGTTTCCCTTCGTGTTCAATCTCTTCGATATGATGACAGTGAATGGATGATGTATAGGCGCCTGTGTCGATTTTCACAGGAACATATTCAATGTCAAGTTCTGGAAAACAAACTTTGTCTTTTCGTCCGATTATTATTTTTTCATTCATTCTTCAATAGCTTTTTTTGAATAATTGGTTTTGCTGTAATGATAATAAAACAATGTTTTTTTTAGTTTTGTGCATAATTTCATTTTCTTTTCAATATTAGTAAACATTGATTATCGAAAAAAGAATATAATGCAACAAAACAAAAAAAATAGTAGCAACAATAAGTTGTTCGGCTTTATAATGATTATTACCCCGTTAATTATTATTGTGTTGTTCGAATTAATGTTGCGAGTTGTTGGATATGGCGATAATTTCTCGTTGTTCGTTAAACACCCCGATAAGGAATTCAGCAAGTACATGGTTGTAAATCCACACGTTGGCAAAAAATATTTCCATCAGCTTGAATATACACATCCGCCAAAAGATATCTTTCTGAAAAACAAACCCGACAGCGTTTTTCGAATAATTGTAATGGGCAGTTCTACTGTAGTTGGATTTCCGTACGAAAACAACCTGATGTTTTCGCGTATTTTGCACGATCGTCTTGAACAGGCATATCCGCATAAAAAAATTGAAGTTGTTAATACGGCAATAACTGCTATAAATAGCTTCACTTTACGCGATTATGTACCTCAGGTTCTTGAACAAAAACCCGAAGCAATTCTTTTTTATGCCGGCCATAACGAGTTTTACGGGGCTTTTGGTGCAGGATCAAACGAGGCCATGAGCAATAATAGAACACTGATTAACATGCACATTGCAATGATGGATTTCAGGGTTTATCAGCTCATTCGAAACATGATGGCAAAGGTTGTCCGAACTGTAAATAACGACAATACTAAGGCAAAACGACGTGGCACATTAATGGCGCGTATTGTAAAAGATGCTGAAATATTATATGGAAGCGAAACCTATAAACGGGGTATCGATAACTACATGGCCAACATGCAAAGCATTGCAAAAATGATTAAAAGGGCCAATGTGCCTTTCTTCTACAGCAATTTGGTGAGCAATGTAAAAGATATGCCCCCGTTTAAATCTATCGAATCGGAACAATTAAAAAGTGCTGATCATTATTTTAGTAAAGCCCAAGCATTGCTCAATAACGCCGAATACGATGAAGCTTACAGCAACTTTGTGTTGGCTCGCGATTACGATGGTATTCGCTTTAGGGCTTCGTCGGATATCAATAATATTATCCGAAAAATTTGCGATGAATATGGTTTCAACTATGTGAACACACTCGGCTATTTCGAATCAAATTCGCCACATAACTTGATAGGATATAACTTGTTAACCGAACATGTACACCCAAATATTCAAGGACAATTTTTAATGGCTGAATCGTTTTTTGATGCATTAAGCAGTGAGAAACTGATCGATGATGATATTAACTGGTACTCGCACAGGCCCTTACAATATTTTATGCATCATTACGGCTTTACTCAACTCGATTATTTGATTGGAAAACACCGTATTGAAAATTTAAAATATCACTGGCCTTTTCGCGACGAAACCAGTGAATACATTGACTACCGACAAATTTACAATCCGGTTTCGATGATTGATTCATTGGCATTTTATGCAATGGCCAAAAGCGACGAGAATTTAAGCAACGCACATTTGAAATTGGCCGAGATGTACGAGAAAAATGGCGATTATTGGAATGCTTTTAAAGAATACCGGGCGCTAACACGAACAAACATTTATTGGTCACCGTTTTTTCGCGATGCAGCCGATTGTTTGCTCAAACTGAACGATTTACCCGGTGCCTTATTTTATTTCGAAAAATCGAATATTTATGAACCATCGTTTTATGCTCATTTTAGGGCCGGTGAAATTTGTTTAATCAAGAACGATTTGCCCGCAGCAATCGATCATTTTAACAAAGCATTAAACTTTGCCGACAATAACCAGCAATTATCGGTACTCAACAAAAAATGGATTGCCCATACTTATGCCGGTCAACGCAACGAAGCCGAAAATGTTAAAACAGAGATCAAAAAGCTTGATCAATCGTTCAAATTTGAACTGCCTCCGTATGTTTATACTTTTAACAGTTACATACCCGAAATGGTAAAACCAGCTGTCGAAAGCGCTATTAAAATGATAAACGAAGGCGATTTTGATAATGCCATTAGTGTTTTGCTCGAAAGTATTCGTGTTTACGATTCGGCAATAGCTAACCGCAAGCTGGGTGAATTGTTCTATCAAAAAAAGCAAATGGACAAATCGTTTTTCCATTTGAGTAAAGTTTACTCCGATTTTAAAGGCGATGCACTGTTTTTGCATTATATGGTTATTGCAAGCCTTTCAAACAAAATGCCCGATAAAGCAGGCATGGCTCTTAAACAAATGAAAACAGCTCATCCACGTTACCCCGAATTGCCAAAGCTTGAGCAATACATCAACAATTACAACAAGTAAAAATGATTATACTCGGAATATCAGCATTTTATCACGATTCGGCAGCAGCAATAATTGCTAACGGAAAAATTTTGGCTGCGGCTCAGGAAGAGCGCTTTACGCGAAAAAAACACGATCCTTCGTTTCCGGTAAATGCAGTTATATATTGCCTCGATGAAGCAGGTGTAACTATCGACCAACTCGAAGCGGTTGTGTTTTACGACAAGCCCATGCTCAAATTCGAACGCTTGCTCGAAACTTATTATGGTTTTGCTCCACGTGGTATTCAATCGTTTGTTACAGCAATTCCTGTCTGGCTCAAAGAAAAAGTTTTTCTTAAAAAGATCATTCGCGACCAGTTAAAAAGTATTCAGGATTACGATAAAACGAAACTAAAACTTTTGTTTACCGAGCATCACTTATCGCATGCAGCCAGTGCATTTTTCCCATCGCCGTTTGAAAAAGCAGCTATTTTAACCGTCGATGGTGTGGGCGAGTGGGCAACAGCTTCTATTTCGATAGGCGAGGGTAATCAAATTAAACTGCTTAAAGAACTGCATTTTCCGCATTCGTTGGGGCTTTTGTATTCTGCTTTTACTTATTTTTTGGGTTTTAGGGTAAATTCGGGCGAATACAAACTAATGGGGCTCGCACCTTATGGCATACCTGGTTCCAACGAGGTAAATGCATTTGTTGAAACAATTAAAAAACAGATTGTTACAATAAACGACGATGGGTCGTTGTGGTTAAATCAAAAATATTTTTCGTATGCAACCGGCCTGCGAATGGTGCCCGACAAGAAGTGGCAAAAACTATTCGGGATAAAGCGACGCCTGCCCAACGACCAACTCGAGCAGGTGCATTGCAATTTAGCATTGGCCATTCAGCAGGTTACCGAAGAAATAATTATTGCCATGGCCAAACACGCCAAAGAGTTGTGCAATACTTCAAATATTTGTTTGGCAGGAGGTGTAGCATTAAATTGTGTGGCAAACGGCAAATTACTTGAAAACAAAACATTCGAAAACTTATTTATACAACCGGCAGCAGGCGACGCAGGTGGTGCTGTTGGTGCTGCTATGGCAGCTTATTATATCAATTTTCAATTGGGCAGGGACTTGGCGCTCCCCGACGGAATGAGCGGAGCATATTTGGGGCCGGCTTATTCAAACAGCGAAGCCGAAAAAATGCTCAAGCCTTATGGTGCAGTGTACAAAATTTTTCAAAATTACGACGAACTATGTGCCAAAACAGCTCAATGCATCAACGAGGGTAAAGTGGTGGGGTGGTTTCAGGGGCGCATGGAATTTGGACCCCGTGCCCTGGGCAACCGAAGTATTTTAGGCGATGCCCGTAACAAAGAGATGCAGAAAAAACTGAATCTAAAAATCAAGTACCGCGAAAGTTTCAGGCCTTTTGCACCTTCGGTTTTGGCCGAATTCAACAGCGATTATTTTCAACTCGAATCATCTTCGCCATACATGCTACTTGTAGCTCAGCTTAACAGCAACAAGTTAATACCATTGCCCGATAATTATTACCAAATGCCGGTTGCCGAGCGTCTTTATGTTGAACGTAGCCTTGTGCCTGCAATTACACATATCGATTTATCGGCCAGGGTGCAAACTGTGCATCGCGAAACCAACCAACGCTATTGGCAACTGATTGACACTTTCAAACAACTAACCAATTGCCCATTAGTGGTGAATACCAGCTTCAATGTAAGGGGCGAGCCAATAGTTTGTACCCCCGACGATGCATATCGCTGTTTTATGCGCACCGAAATGGATTGTTTGGTGATTAACGACCTGTTTTTTGTAAAAGAAGATCAACCACAGTGGGATAAAAAAGACAATTGGCAAGAAGATTTTGTGCTCGATTAGGAATGATGTACCAAATACTTATTTTTGTTTAAAAAAAATTGATAATGGATTTTCTAAAAGATTTTTGGAATTATATGAAGGAACGCAAAAAATGGTGGTTAATTCCTACCTTAATTGTATTCCTGTTACTCGGGCTACTCATTGTATTAAGTTCGGGAAGTGCCTTGGCACCATTTATTTACACGCTTTTTTAATTGCTACAGTTATGAAAACCGATCAATCGAAAAACCTCGAAGCATTGCTGGTTATTGTTACCGGTTTTTTGGTGCTCTATTTCGTTTTCGATATTAAAATTCTTTTGTACGTTGCATTGGCCGTGGGGTTGATTTCAATTTTAATTAAACCATTGGCTTTTTTACTGGCTAAAGCATGGTATAAACTTGGCGATTTGTTGGGGTGGATTGTTTCAAAAATTGTTCTCTCGTTAATGTTTTATGTGCTTTTGGTTCCGCTGGCATTGTTGCATAACTTATTTAATAAGAATGCTATGCAGTTAAAAAATACTTCAAAAAGCATGTGGAAATTGCGCGAACATACTTATGCCGAAAACGATTTTAAAAATACTTGGTAATTTGCAATTGAATTAAATTGGTAGCTTTTTTGTATAAATAAAGAAGGATAGGTTGAGCAACCTATCCTTTTCTTTCTAAACTAACCTAATAAATCTAACTAAACCTAAAACTATGAAAAATAAACCGATACAAAGATAGGCTACAAATTTGAATTTGTCAATATTCAAGTTGTTAATACATGTTAATTAAATTGAAGATTTACTTTCGATTAACATTAAAAACTTCACTGTGCAATAAACTTATATTGGATATAACCTGACTGACGTGAAGGGGCATTGCCCGAAGCATTAAATTTGGTGCGCAACGCTGCTGTTTTTGCATACGAAAGCAACTGTTCGGACAAATTATTTGCATTGAGTGGTTCGGCACTAATAACGTTGCCCTTAGCATCGACCACAATATTCACCCGCACCAAACCACCATGCTGCGATAAGTAAACCGGAATTGGTAAGCGAATATGATAACGGTTCTCTAATGAATATTCAACATTGCTTTCGCCCGAATACAAATTTTTAAGTAAGGAGTCGGGGTTGAGTCCTTCACTTGTTTTTTCGGGCATCTGTAAATCGTCAACAGTAGGTATTTCTTTCGAAAGTTGTCGGCTAACATCTTGCACAAGTTCTCGTGCCCGTTCAAGTTCATCGAGAATTGCTTGGTCGAGCTGTTTTTGTTCATTACTGACTGCCCTGTTTGATGCAATATTGGTAATTCGGCTGTTGTTTTGATTTATTTGTTCTGTTTTATTTATCTCTTGTGGTGTTGGCGGCGTTTCGAAATATTCAGCCGGAAAATCAATAATTAATTCATCTTCAATAAATTCCTTTTTGATTCTGAATTGACCAATGTTCAAAACAATAAAAACAAAAATGTGAAAAACGAGGGTAATGATGATCCCGTTCTTGCTTTCGTTATATATTTCTTTTAATTTAGACATATTGACGGCAAAAATATAAAACAACATTGGTTTAACGCAAAAAGTACCCGATTTATCGTTACAGGTGTTTTAAATTTAGCTGCTGTTAAAAAAGAAAATGAAATTTTTTTGCTTGATTTGTATTAATAAACATGAAATATCTTAATTTAGTGGACTAAAGGCGTGTGAGATAAGCCCTTAAAATGAACAAAAAACACATAGGCTTTTAATGCCTTGGGGGTTAAGTGATTGGAATTAGGTAAGTTAATGTGTAGCAGGTGTATGTTAGTAACTTGCAACACACAATTATTAAGCGCATGATGAAGGTTTTTTTCAGAATAATTAAAGGGGGAGTGCTCGCTCTAGTGTGTATAGCGTTTTTAAATTCCTGTAATCCTAAAGCAAGCACCGAAATCGAAAAAGATGACCAAACGGTTCATGTTGAAAATATCGATTTCGATTTAAGCATGATCAGTATTAAAGGCGACATCCAACCTTTCAGCACTGAAATAACAATCGATACCGTTGATGTTAACAAATATCTTATCAACTTAAACCTTTATACCGATTTTCCTACACCACTGCCACGTTTCCAGATGGATTTGAAATATCCTCAAAACCTTATTCACTCGCTTTGGAGCTCACGTACCTGGTCTAATTTATCGTTCATAAATTTGCCAAGTTATGCTCGTTTACAATCCGATTACAGTTTGGTTGCTGCTTTAACCCGCAACAGTCAAAACCGAATTACACTTGGTACTTACGACCAGTTTGAAAGCCGCTTTACCCAAATTGATATTCAACAAATACCCGACTCATTGGTGTTTTCTTTCAACTTTTTTAACGAATCGGTTCCCGATGCCGAAGTGCTTGAATACAAAACCCAAATAATGGTCGATTTATCCGACAGGCAATTTTCGAACACCCTGCGCGAAGTGGCTCAATGGCGTTTAGACCAGAATACCAAAAAGAAAGTATCGAAAATTGATTTATCGTTACAACCGGTTTATTCGGTTTGGTATCCAATGGACCGAAACATTCCGCTCGAAAATATCACCTACTATTTCGATTCTATTTCGTCGATGGGCTTCCGTTCAATACTGTTCGACGATGCCTGGCAAAATGTTGTTCGTTTCGAGGTTGATAAAGATGGCAAATGGGATCCTTCTAACATTACCACTGTAAAGGAATTCATGAACAAGGCACGCGAATCGAGAATGAAAGTAGCGCTTTGGTATTCGCAACCTTTTATTGGTGCTCACAAATTTATTTTCGAAAAGTTTGATGGCAGGTATTTGCAATATCGAACATCGAGTCAACCCATTTTGGATGTACGTTATCCCGAAGTGCGCCAGTACATTACTGAAATGTATTCCAGCATTATTAACGAATGGCAGGTTGATGGTATTTGGTTCAATTACCTCAATGGTTATTATCCTGATGAACACATTATTATTACCGAAGATCGTGGCCGCGATTTTGTTTCGGTGCGCAAAGCTCTTGATTCATTACGCACCCAAATGGAATACGAAATGACCTACATCAATCCCGAAATTTCAATCAACCAAAGCTATCAGGCTGTAGGTCCCTTGCACACATCAAATACCAAAACCATTAACGGATTTTTAGGAATTACTGTTTTGCCCGACGTGCGTGAGAAAATGGTAAACAACCGAATTTTATATGGCGAATATTCTCCTTTTATGGAAGTTATGGGCATACACCCAAAAGATCCGGCAATCGACGTAGCCAAAAAATTTCAGGCCATTTTGTTTGCAACTCCTTATGTTTCCTATTTTTCTTACACCTTGCCCGACGAGTTGCAAAAAACCCTTCGCTTTTGGATACGCTATTGGAAATCTAATGTCGAATATTTGCTTCAAAGCGATTTCAAAGCATTTAATCCTGTTCAACGTTATACAATTATTCAGTCCGGAAATCATACAAAAAATATTATCGTTTTCTACGATAGAGTAGCTCCTCACGATTTGGGCTTTTTCGATTTTGAAGTTGCCGATATTATTAACTCATCTGATTATCCTATGGTATCGGTAAAAGGTACTCCTACCGGAAAAGTCGATTATATAACTTACAACCACGCAGGAGATTATATAAGTCGCGGTACTCTTAGTTTTAAACGCGATATTGCCCAAATCGAAATACCAATTGGAGGGTATGCCCGTTTAATTGTAAAATAAGCAACTATTTTATGTATTTTAAAAAAAAGGCATATAGCTTTTTGTGTCTGTTTTTGCTTCTTGTATTGTTTTATCCAATTAATTCATTTGCTCAAAAAATAAGCAAAAAATCAGTCAAATTGGCCAATACAGCGAAAACAGCTTATCAGAACAGTGAATTCCAAACTGCCAAAGAATTGGCCTTGCAGGCTGCCGATACCGATTCGTTAAATATTGAAGCTTATTTGTTGTTAGCCGATTTGGGTGCCGAAACAAACGATAAAGCATTGAAAATCAAAGCTCTCGAAAAAATAGTTGAATTGGAACCAGTGAAATATCCATCGGCCTATAAAATACTTGCGACCTCATTTTTTGATAGTGGCAATTACCCAAAAGCATTACAAATTATTAGTACTTATTCTTCAATTTTTCCCAATTCCGACACGGTTTTTGTAAAAAACATGATCGAAAAAACAAAGTGGGCATTACAGCTAATTAACAATCCGAACAATGCCAAGATCAATCATTTAGGCGAACAAATCAATACTTTTCAGAACGAATATTGGCCCTTTGTTTCAGCCGACGATTCAACCTTGTATTTTACCCGACTGATAACCAATGAGCAACGTTTTCATTTTGAGCGTTTGTTTTATGCAAAAAGAGCAAAAAACGATTGGTTGCCGGCCCAAAAACTCAGTTTTGGAGGTGCTAACGAAGTTAACGAAGGAACAATGAGCTTAAGTGCCGACGATCGCATGTTTTTTTATACAGCTTGCGGTAAACGCAACGGATTAGGCAGTTGCGATATTTATTACATGCTCAAACAAAATGGTCTTTGGCAAGCCCCCATCAATGCTGGTAATGTTGTTAATACTCCAAGCTGGGAAGCACAGCCATCGGTTTCGGCCAATGGCCAGTTTTTGTTTTGGTCATCGAACCGCGAAGGAGGCTTAGGCGGGAAAGATATCTGGTATGCGCCAATTATTGGCATCGAAAATGGGATAATTGAATTTGGAACACCCGTAAATCCGGGGAAAGCAATCAACACCAGCCACGACGATTTTTCCCCATTTATTCATGCCGACAATCAAACTTTGTATTTTGCATCAACAGGGCATTATGGCTTGGGTGGATCCGATATTTTTATTTCGCGTTTTAAAAATAATGCCTGGCAGTTGGCACAAAATGTTGGTTTTCCGACCAATAGTCGATTCAACGACGATGGGTTAGTGATTTCTCCAAACGCAAGGGTTGCAGTTTTTTCTTCCGATAGAGAAGGAGCCTGTGCTCAATCAAAAGATTTATATTTGCTTGAATTGCCCAATGAATTTATGCCAAGCGAAATTGCTTATGTGAAAGGTTTTGTGATTGATAAAAAAACCAGGAAAAAATTAAATGCCAAAATAGAAATTACCAATATCGAAAATACACAAAACCAGCTGCTTCAGGCCGACGCTAATGATGGCTATATGGCTGTTTTGCAAAATGGTTACCGCTATGCCTTTCATGTTTCAAAACCGGGTTATTTGTTTTTTTCAGAACATTTCGACCATAAAAGTTCAAGCGATTTGAACAATGCCGCGGTTTATAATATCGAATTACAAGCTATTGAAGTTGGCAGTGCAATTGTATTGAACAACATTTTTTTCGATCATGATGCTTATGAACTTAAAGCCGAATCGAAAGCGGAGCTCGATAAACTTGTTGAATTTTTAAAATTTAATCCAACTTTAAAGGTTGAAATTGCCGGTCATACCGATAACACAGGCGCTGAATCGTACAATTTAACGCTTTCGGAAAACAGGGCAAAAGCCATAGCCGATTTTCTGATAAAAAGCATTTCTTATGAAAGAATTACTTATGTTGGTTATGGCCAGGAATATCCTGTTGCCGATAATTCAACAGAACTTGGGCGAAGTAAAAATCGCAGGTCGGAGCTTAAAATAATCAGCTATTGATCAGGTCGTTGATAACAACAGCAGCAATGTGGCATCCAAAAACAGG